>CAYFVA010000255.1:1566-3707 GCA_964346265.1 uncultured Desulfobacterales bacterium | reverse complement strand
ATTTTCAGTCCATCATTTTTTCGATGTTTTATAAACGCCCCTGGAAACATTTTCAATTTTCCCCTTTTGTTTGAGCTGAAACACGGTGTTTCGTACCTTCTGGTCCGGAAACCCGGATTTTCGGATCAGCTCGGCCACGGTGATGCCTTTTTTGCGGCGACGGATCATCTTTTCGATCTGATCTGCCGGAGAAGCGGATTCAGCCGGTTTTTTCTTTTTCGCCGGCGCGGATGTTGCGGATGCGGAGGCGGCTTCTTCAGGGGCGTTTGAGGACTCCAGGTCGATACCGAACATATCAGAGAGTGCCGACTCATCCCGGATGATGCGGGCGGATTGCTTTTCAGCCTTTGACAGGAGATCTTTTCTGCTCTCCCTGACGGTCTGTTCGACCAGCTCGTTCATATCCGCGTTCCGCAACACGAAAAAGAGGTTGGGATCCTTGTCCAGGCGCGCACTGACGCCATACAAAACAGCGGCCACATGCTTGCACATATAGGCAATGTCCGGGCAGGTACAGTGAAAATCAATCTCTTTGGGACTTGGAAACAGGCCTTTTTCCTTTTCTGTAAAAAGCTCGCGCAGATCTTTGGGAAACTCTCCTGCGGCAAGTTTCTGCAAGCTGTCCAAACGCCCCCTGCACCTCTTTTTTATCCCGGCCCAGCAATTTTCAGGAACGGGTTTAATAAAAACGGAAACCGAATAGGTCTGCGAACCCGAGCCCAGTACCCGGGCCGAAACCTCACCCGGATGGATAGTCAAATCGAGCACTGCACCGTGGCGCACATAGCTTCTGCCTCTGCCGATACGGTTTTTAAAATCAGCGTATCTTTCCAGATTTTTGTTCCACTGTTTGCCCCACCAGGTTGTGGAAATGGCCCTGCCTTCAATCATCACCGGTTTAAGATCCGGGTTTTTCTTTTTCAGCTTTTTGATTTTTCGTTCCGCCTTGGCACGTCTTTCCGCAACAGGAACGTATCTGGGGAATCCGGAATATCTCATCGCTCCTCCTCCAGGCGCAGCCGGAATAAATCCAGAAGCTTCGAATCATCCATTTCCGTGACCAGGTTTTCCCCTGAAGCTTCCACAATCCGCCCGGCCAAATCCTTTTTTCCCTCCAACATGTCATCGATCCTTTCCTCAATGGTGCCTCTGGTCACGAACTTGTGAACGACCACCTTTTTCTCCTGGCCGATCCGGAAGGCCCGGTCCGTGGCCTGATTTTCCACGGCCGGGTTCCACCACCTGTCAAAATGGACCACGTGGCTCGCTTTTGTGAGATTCAGTCCGACACCGCCGGCCTTGAGGGAGAGCACCATGAAAGGGCACCAGGACTCCCCCTGGAACCGGTCGATAATCTTTTTTCTGCTGCCGGCGGGCACACTGCCGTGAAGCACCAGGCCTTCATGATGAAAAACGCTTTCAAGGAACGCCCTCAAGGGGCCGGTCATCTCCTTGAACTGAGTGAACACCAGCATGCGTTCACGTTTCTCAAGAACGATTTCGGCAATCTGCCGCAATCTCCGGAACTTTCCGCTGTGCGTTTCCCTGAACTCTCCTGTCCCGGAAAGCTGATCCGGGTGGTTGCAAAGCTGTTTAAACTTTAAAAGACAAGAGAGGACCAACCCCTTGCGCTGAATTCCCCGGGCCGCCACAATCTGCTCTGCAAGATCAGATACCGCTTTATTATACAGTACAATCTGCTTTCCTGTAAGATCGGCATAGGATTTCATCTCCACCTTATCCGGCAGATCCGGGATCACCGACTTGTCCGTTTTCAGCCGGCGCAGGATATACGGCGACACGATCTTTCTCAGGCGGGTATACCCGTTTGCATCTGATTTCAGTGTTTTGGCGAACCGGCTGAATTCGGTTTTGTTCCCGAGAAGGCCCGGATTCAAAAAATCAAACAGCGACCACAGGTCTGACACCCGGTTCTCCACGGGCGTGCCGGTCAGGATGATCCGGTTGTCTGCGGAAAGCTTTTTCACCGCCCGGGTCTGTTTGGCAGCCGGGTTTTTAATGGCCTGGGCTTCATCCAGTATCACGTAGTGCCAGTGGTATTGTGAAATCCATTCGTACCGGTGGGCCAATGCATAGCTTGTGATGACAAGATCATACCCGTCCGGAAAAGAGGTGTTTCC
>CAYFVA010000255.1:0-1466 GCA_964346265.1 uncultured Desulfobacterales bacterium | reverse complement strand
ATCCAGTTCGAGATCAGGGACGCCGGCACCACAAGCAGGCTTGCGGCAGCCGCTTTTTTCTCTTTCTTTTGCACGTGTAAAAATGCCAGAAGCTGGACTGTTTTACCAAGGCCCATGTCATCGGCCAGGCAGGCCCCGAAATTGAGCGAATCCAGGAAACAAAGCCAGCCCAGACCTTTCTCCTGGTAGGGTCGAAGCTCGGCGTTAAAATCGCATCCCGGCTTTGTGTGATTGTTTTTCTCCGGCTGCTTGAGCCTGTTCATCACTGTTTCGAGCCATTCCCCGTTGGACGTTCCCAGTTCAACACCGTCAGCCTGCTTTTTCAAAAATTTGTTTGGGTTGAGCTGCATCTGCATGGCCTCCCGGAACGTAAGACCACTGCCTGCCATCTGCTCTGCGGCTTCACAAGCCTGGATCGCCTGGGTCAATTTGTCATGATCCACCCGTACCCACCTGTTCTTGATGAACGCCAGACCTTCGGATTCCTGGAGCATTTGCCGGGCCTGTTCTTTCGATATCGCCACATCCCCCAGCATAATTTCGGCATCAAAATCCAAAAGTGCTTCCATCCCGACAAAGGCCGGCTGCTTTTCCCCGAATGAAAGATTCACCCTTGTACTCTTTGAACCGGATTTCCACCAATCCGGTATCCGGCAGAGCACACCGGATTCTTCGTAAAGAGGGATTTCCTTTAAGAATTGAAACGCCTCGTATCGGTCCCAGTGTAACGGATGAAAGAGCTCGCCGGAATCGATAAGGCCCTGAATGAGTTCGCTTTTCTCAGCCGCCCGGTATACCGTGGACAGAAGATCATACAACTGGCCGGTATCGAACTGTTGAAGGGCGTACTTCAGGGGCAGATGCTTCGGGGTGTTGTCCGGTCCCATCCCGTCCGAATACGTGGCCATAAAAGCAAAAGGCGATTCGCTGTTCCGGTTTTCCACAAGATGGAAAAAGACCCTGCCTGCAATGTGTATCCCGGGATTCAGTTCATGGAAAAATGACGCCACCGTCCCTTCATGGGAGCGGATGCGCTCTGAAAACACATCCTGGAACCCCTGCCACAGGTCCAGCAGCATCTCTTTGTCAATATATTCGGCCCCGGTGATCATGGGCACGCTTTGCACGAACCCGTCAATTTCATGTTGTGTCACCGGCACCTCTACCTTGTGGCGGAGAGTTTCCAGCTCCGGGATCCGGGTGAGTTTGCTTACAAACAGCCCGGCAAACCCTGAAAAAAAATCAACCCCTGCAGAGAGACGGCCGGACGGCGTACGGAATCCCAGGTAAAACAGCCAGGTGTCGGGGTCGTCTTCAAACAGGCGGTAGATACCGGCCTGTTCTGTGGCTGTTTCATCGTCGATTCCATCCCGGCTCTCCTCCCATTCCGGCACCAGGGTCTGGTCCGGCATCACCGAAATCACGAGAGCATTTTGAATATTCTGGTTTTTGTCCATTCAAAGTTT
>CAYFVA010000254.1:0-3730 GCA_964346265.1 uncultured Desulfobacterales bacterium | reverse complement strand
TTGTTTGTCAAAAGACTTCCGGTCATGGTATCTCCAAATATGTTTTTTTCAAACCGCAAAAGCGGAGACATGGTTTACACCTTGCCCCCGCATCTGCAAATACACTACAAAAATGTCAGGAAAGCTGCGATACCTATTTAACGGTAACCTGAGCTCCCGCACCTTCGAGTTGTTCTTTAAGCTTGTCAGCCTCGTCTTTGGGCACACCTTCTTTAACCGGCTTGGGGGCCTCTTCCACGAGTGCTTTGGCCTCTTTAAGCCCAAGGCCGGTGATTCCTCTGACTTCCTTGATGACGTTGATCTTTTTGTCGCCTGCGGCATCAAGAATAACATCAAACTCGGTTTGCTCTTCTTCAGCGGCAGCCTCGCCTGCGGGGGCGGCTCCTGCAGCAACCGCAACCGGGGCTGCAGCGGACACGCCGAATTTTTCCTCAAACTCTTTTACAAGTTCGGACAGCTCCAACACGCTCATGTTGGAGACAAACTCAATTACATCTTCTTTTGTGATATCAGCCATTTTTTTCTCCTAATAAAACTAAAAAACAGAGCAGATCACTCTGCATATGATCATAATATTTATTGCGTATTACGCAGCTTCCTTTTGCTCACGGATCGCGTCCAGTACATTCACCATGGATCCCGGCACTTCATTGAGAACCCGGACGAATGAAGTCGGTACCTGGTTGAGGGTGGATGCGAGTTGTCCAAGAAGTTCTTCTCTTGAAGGCATCTTGGCCAACTGCTGAATCTGGTCCACACCGACGAGCTCTCCATTAAAGACCCCGGCCCGGATTTCGAGTTTTTCGTTTTCCTTGACAAAATCCACCAGCGCCTTGGCCGGTGCGACCGGATCGTCACGGGATATGACGATGGCATTCGGACCTTCGTAATACTCTTCCAGCAACGCCGCATCCGTACCCTCGGCCGCTCTCCGGAGCAGGGTATTTTTCACGACTTCCATGCCGGCACCCTGCTGACGGATGTCCGCCCTCAGCTTGGTGATATTTTCAACATCAAGCCCTTTGTAGTCAACAAGTATGGCGATTGCGGCTTCTGAAAGTTCCTGATTCAGCCGCTCGACAAGCTCTTTTTTCTGGGGAAGATTTAACACTGCTACTACACCTCCTTTCATTAATTTCGGTCACAGAGGTGCCAACTTTGCCAAAACTTTACACTCCGTCTCGGCAGGCCGGCAACGCCGATTATACACCTGTTTGACCGGTGCACCTACTGTCTTTGACAGACAAACAAACTATTTTACAAGAACGGGGTCGATTCTCACACCAGGCCCCATTGTTGTTGAAACGGTGATTCCTTTCAGATATGTCCCTTTGCTGGCGGCCGGTTTCAGTGATTTCAACGTATCCAGTAATACAGTGACGTTTTGAGCCAGTTTCTCCGCTCCGAAGGACACTTTTCCGACAGGCGCGTGAATGATCCCGGCCTTTTCCACTCTGAAGTCGATTTTACCGGCTTTCAGTTCTTTTATGGCCTTTTCCACTTCAAAGGTGACAGTTCCTGTTTTTGCATTGGGCATCAGCCCCCTGGGGCCGAGGATCTTGCCGAGTTTCCCGACGGTGCCCATCATATCCGGCGTGGCGATGGCTTTGTCAAAGCCGAACCAACCGTTGGTGATCTTTTCAACGAGTTCTTCGTTTCCGATAAAATCGGCTCCCGCGTTCTGCGCCTCGGCTTCCTTTTCCCCCTTGGCGAACACGAGCACCTTGACTTCCTTTCCAAGTCCGTTCGGAAGTACCACCGTCCCTCTCACCATCTGGTCTGCGTGCCTGGGATCAACCCCCAGATTCACGGCCACGTCCACGGTCTCATCAAATTTCACATGGCTGGCATCAATTGAAAGCTGCAAAGCCTCCATGGGGGAATAATAAACGGACCTGTCCACTTTCTTTACTGCTTCCGTATGTGTTTTGCTGTGCTTAGGCATTTTATTCACTCTTTGCTGTTTTTAAATTCAAACTACTTCCAGCCCCATACTTTTTGCGGTACCCTCGATGCTTTTGACTGCGGCGTCGATGTTCGCTGCGTTAAGGTCCACCATTTTCGTTTCCGCAATTTCCACCAGCTGATCCCTTGTCACTTTGCCGACTTTGTTGCGGTTCGGCTCTCCGGAGCCTTTTTCCAGTTTAGCTGCCTGCATCAGAAGCTTGGCTGCCGGCGGTGTTTTTGTGATAAAACTGAAAGACCGGTCTTTGTATACAGTAATGATCACCGGTATAATCTGCCCTGCGTCGTTAGCCGTTCTCGCATTAAAAGCCTTGCAGAAATCCATTATATTAACCCCGTGCTGACCGAGCGCAGGCCCGATGGGCGGGGACGGATTCGCCTTACCCGCTTCCACCTGGAGCTTTATCTGAGTCATAACTTTTTTTGCCATCTTGTCACACTCCCTGAACTTGCTTCAATTATATATTAAACCTTGGTCACCTGTATGAAACTCAATTCCACCGGAGTGGCTCTGCCGAATATACTGACCAGAACCTTGATCTTTTCCTTTTCAGGGGATACTTCCTCGACCGTTCCGTTAAAATTGCAAAACGGCCCGTCAGTCACCCGCACATCATCTCCCGGTTCGAATGAATACTTGGGAAGAGGCTTTTCCTTGCCCTGTTCCATCCGCTCAATGATTTTTTCGGCTTCCTTGTCTCCTATGGGCGCCGGTTTGTTCTTTCCCCCGAGAAAACCGGTCACCTTGGCAACGGAATTGACGATGTGCCATGTCTCGTTATTCAGCTCCATATTCACAAGGATATAGCCGGGGTAGAACTTTCTGGAGGATTCCTTCTTCTTTCCTCCCACCAGCTCCACCACGTTCTCGGTGGGCACCAACACCTCACCGAACTTGTCGGAGGCTTTTGAATTTTCTATTGTTTCTTCGAGCGCATGCTTGACTTTCTGTTCAAAACCGGAATACACATGCACTACATACCATTTTCGAGACATGAATCCACCATCTCCTTTACGTCAGGACCACTTCGACAAGCTTGGAAAGGCCGTAGTCGAAAATACCGAGGAACACCGCAACTATGAATACAAGTATAATCACGACCAGTGTCGTGCCGGCGGTCTGCTTCCTGGTGGGCCAGGTCACCTTTTTCAGTTCCATCTGAACGTCCCTCAGATAATCCGAAGCCCTGCGGAAAAACCCCTGGCCGGATTCAGCGCTTTGGCCGGAATCTTTGCCGGTTTTCCGTGCCTTGTTGTCCCGGGCACTGACTCCTTTTGTTACAGAAAAAGACGCCTGGCTTTTTTTGTTTTTTTCCGGCTCCGCAACAACGTCGGCTGAACTTTTTTTCGTCTTCTTCTTTTCGGCCGGAGCCTTTTTCTTTTTTTGCAGTCGTGCCATTATAATATCAATTCCTGCTGATTGAGGGATAAAAAAAATGGCAGGTCAGGAGGGATTCGAACCCCCAACAGCCGGATTTGGAGTCCGGTGCTCTGCCAATTAGAGCTACTGACCTGCATTTTCACCCGGAAGACTATTTAATCTTTGTCTCCTTGTGGTTGACGTGCTTACTGCAGAATCTGCAATATTTTTTTAACTCTAATTTATCAGGAGTCTTACGTTTATTTTTGGTAGTCGTATAATTTTTCCTCTTGCATTCACCGCACGCAAGAGCGACAAGGACCCGTTCTCCCACAGCTAACTCCTTTACTTATTTTAGAATTTCACCGATAACGCCGGCACCGACGGTTCTTCCACCTTCCCGGA
>CAYFVA010000253.1:0-3734 GCA_964346265.1 uncultured Desulfobacterales bacterium | reverse complement strand
CATATAAAGATGACACAGGAAACGACAATGAATTATGACGTGATCATCGTGGGAGGCGGGCCTGCCGGTCTTTTTGCCGCTTACCATCTTTGTGAAAATACCAGTCTGAATATACTGCTTCTGGAGAAAGGCCACCGGCCCCTCAAACGCAAATGCCCCAATCACAACCTGCAAAAATGCGCCAAGTGCGACCCCTGCAATATTCTTGCGGGTATCGGCGGGGCCGGTCTCTACTCGGACGGCAAGCTCAACTTCATCCCCAAGCTCGGCAAGACCGATCTCACCCAGTTCATGCCCATGAGCGCAGCACAGAAACTCATTGACGAGACCGAACAGATCTTCAACACCTTTCACATGGACGGGCCGGTCTATCCCACCAACATGGAAGAGGCAAAGGAGATCCGCAAGGATGCCAAACGGTTCGGCATGGACCTTCTCCTGATCCGGCAGAAACACATGGGAAGCGACCGCCTGCCCGAGTACATATCCGGGATGGCCGAGTATATCGAGTCCAGGGGCGTCACCATCAAAACCGAGCAGAACGTGGCCGATATCATCACGGACAACGGACGGGCCACCGGTGTCCGGACGGACAAAACCGTTTTCCACGCGCCCAATGTAATCCTCGCTCCGGGACGGGTCGGCGCCAACTGGGTGGCCCAGGTGGCGGAACGCCGGGGGATCAAACTCTCCCAGAGGGGCATCGAGGTGGGTGTTCGGGTGGAGGTGCACAACGACATCATGGACGATCTGTGCAACATCATCTACGACCCCACCTTTTTCATCCAGACCAGCACATACGATGACCAGACCCGGACCTTCTGCACCAACCAGGGAGGCTTCATCAGCCTTGAAAACTACAAGGACTTTGTCTGCGTGAACGGGCATGCGTATGCAGACAAAAAGTCGGAAAACACCAACTTCGCATTCCTGTCCAAGGTGGTTTTGACAGAACCGGTGACGGACAACCAGGCCTACGGAGAGTCCATCGGCAAACTGGCCGCCATCATCGGCGACGGAAGGCCCATACTCCAAAGATTCGGGGATTTGAAAAGGGGAAGACGCTCCACCTGGAACCGGGTGAACAAAGGATACATCGAACCCACCATGACCAACGTGGTATGCGGGGATATTGCAATGGCGCTGCCCGAACGGATTCTCTCCAACCTCACAGAAGGACTTGAATCACTCAATCTGGTTGTACCCGGAGTTTCCAATGACGAAACCCTGCTGTACGCGCCTGAGATCAAGTTTTTCGCCACCCAGGTGGAAACGGACAGCGATCTTGAAACAAATATCAAAGGAATGTTCGTGGCCGGAGACGGCCCCGGGGTCGCCGGAAATATTGTCTCAGCCGCCGCCACCGGCCTGATACCGGCAAAAAAGATTGCGGCGGATCAGGGAAAATAGGTGGCACAGGCATCCTCGGATTCCCATGCAGTGACACTTGAAACCCTGAGGTCCTCCTCAAGGGATTCAAGCTGCTTTTGTATGTTTTCCGCTATGTAGACGGCGATTCTCTCGGATGTGGGCTGCCGGTGGGCAAAAGCTTCGATTTCGTTTAAAAACTTGTGATCCAGTTCATCCATTGTCTGTTTGACAAACCTCTTGATATCCCCGAAATCAACCAGCACACCGGCGGTGTTCAGCCTGTCTCCGGCCACCCGGACTTCCACGTTCCAGTTGTGCCCATGAAGATTTTCACACTTGTGTCCCACCATCTGCAGCCTGTGGGCCGCGGAAAACCGATTCTTCACTTTTAATTCAAACACGGGTCACCTTTCATTCATGTTTTGGGCCCATCATATACTCTTGAAAAGATTTTTCAGCTTATTGGATATCTTATTTGAATCCAGCTTGTCAAACTCTTTCAGCAGGTTCTCCTGTTTCTGGGACAGCTTGGTGGGAGTTTTCACCAGGACATTAATCACCTGGTCCCCCCTTCGGCCGCTTCTCAAAGAAGCGATCCCCTCGCCTTTAAACCGGAATGTATCCCCGTACTGGGTCCCTTTTGGAATCTTGAGGGTTTTTTCATCCGTGAGGGTGGGAATGGTGATCTCATCTCCCAGGGCCGCCTGGACAAAAGAGACTTCCACAGCGCATACCACGTCGCTGTTCTCCCGCTTGAAAAACTTATGGGGCTTGACCTTGATCATCACGTACAGGTCTCCGGCAGGGCCGGTTTCCGAGGGTGACGCCTCGCCTTCTCCGGAAAGCCTGAGCTTGGATCCGGTATCCACTCCTGCGGGGATCTTCACCTGGACATTCCGGGAAACCTCTACCCGGCCGGCGCCTCTGCAGGTTCGACAGGGATTGGGAATGGATTTGCCCTTGCCCTTGCAGTAGGGACATGTGGTTTTCACCTTGAAAAATCCCTGGTTCTGGACAAACTGGCCGGATCCGTGGCACTGGCTGCAGGTCTCCGGGGAGGTTCCTTCCCGGCACCCGGTTCCGCCGCAGTCCGAACAGGTATCCAGTTTCGGTATCTCAACGGTCTTTTCCGTGCCGAAGGCAGCCTCCATGAATTCAATGGTCATGTCGTACCGCAGATCCGCCCCGCGCTGGACCCGGTTGCCTCTGCGGTCCCGGGTGCCGCCGAAGCCGAAAAACTCCTCGAATATATCTCCGAAGCTCGAAAATACGTCGTCAAAACCGCTCGGGCCGGAATATCCGTTTCCTTCAAGCCCCTGATGACCGAACTGGTCGTAGATCTGCCGCTTCCTCTCGTCCGAGAGCACCTCGTACGCTTCACTGGCTTCCTTGAATTTGTCTTCCGCTTCGCTGTTCCCCGGATTTTTATCCGGATGGTACTTGACCGCCAGTTTTCTGTATGCGGACTTCAACTCCTGTTGAGAAGAATTCCTGTCAACTCCCAGTATCTCGTAATAATCTCGCTTTTCACCCATAAAAATTCTCGCCGCTCTTGAGCATAATGCTCTTGTTGTTGTTTTTTCCTCTTTATTGTGTTAAGCCACACGGGTCCGATGCAATATTTTGCATACAGCTATGCTAAAGTAACTCAAATTTTCAGGTTGTCAACAATGAATACCGAACTCGATTTTATACAGGGCATGTTTGACCGGATCGCCCCGAAGTATGATTTTCTCAACCGGCTGTTGAGTCTGCGGCAGGATGTGCGCTGGAGAAGGGAAATGGTGGAAGCGGCAGGGCTCAAAAACGGATCCGCAGCCCTGGACGTGGCCTGCGGCACATGTGACGTGGCCCTTGAAATCGAAAAACGGAAAGGAAAGGACTGCCGGATTACAGGAACCGACTTCAGCCTGAAGATGCTGTCTCTGGGTGCGGAAAAAGCGGCCCGGAGCGCCCGGAAGGGAAGGATCGACCTTGCGGCCGGGAACGCCCTTCATCTTCCGTTCAAAAATGAGTGTTTCGACGCGGTATTCATCGCCTTCGGCATCCGGAACATCATGGACCGAAAGTCGGCCCTTGAAAATTTCCGGCAGGTTCTGAAAAAAGGAGGGCGTGTGGTGGTGCTCGAACTTACCACCCCTTCGGCAGGTGTAATGAGAAGCCTCTATCTTGCCTACTTCAGACAGATTCTGCCGATGATCGGGCGTTTTTTTTCCGGAAGCCGGGGCGCGTACGCGTATCTGCCCGAATCGGTCCTCAGGTTCCCTGCATCCGAAACATTCGCCTCTGTCATGAGGTCGGCCGGGTTCACCGGCATTCGATGGAAACCCATGACCTTCGGCATCGTCACCCTGTTTGTGGGA
>CAYFVA010000252.1:0-3738 GCA_964346265.1 uncultured Desulfobacterales bacterium | reverse complement strand
CCATAAACGGCCTGAGAGCCGTTCCCGGTATCACATGGCTCCCCCTTGCCATGGTGTGGTTCGGCATCGGCATGAAAACAACGGTTTTTCTGGTGGCCATGGCAGCATTTTTTCCCGTGTACCTGAACACCGCGGCCGGCGCCGCCGGGGTCGACCCCAAACTTCTTCAGGCGGGCGCCATGATGGGGGTAGGCCGCTTCCGGGGGATTTTCGCTATTCTGATTCCGGCAGCCATGCCGCATATCATTACCGGCCTGCGGCTGGGGCTCGGTATTTCCTGGGCATACCTTGTGCTCGGTGAACTCACCGGTGTACCGGACGGCCTGGGTGCCGTGATCATGGATGCGAGAATGATCGGGCGGATTGACTTGATCGTGGTGGGGATCATTATTATTGCGGTGATGGGTCGTATCAGCGACCTTCTGCTGAAACTGGCATTGAAACTGACACTGAAAAGTGCGGCGAGAATGGCATGAAAAGCAAACTCAAACTGGTCCGGCCCCAAGCCGGAAAACCGCTGAAACGTGATCTTTTGAACGTACGGAATCTGTGCAGAATTTTCCGGTTCAAAGATACCTGTTTGAATGTACTGGACAATATTTCTTTTGATGCCGAAGAAGGGGATTTGGTCTGCATCCTGGGTCGGAGTGGATGCGGCAAATCCACTATGCTGAATATTCTGGCCGGTTTTATGGCCCCGAGTTCCGGGGAGGTGCTGCTTGAAGGGAGACCGCTTTCCCGACCCGGCCCGGAACGGTGCGTGGTATTCCAGGAGGATGCGCTTTTTCCCTGGCTGACAGTGGAGGAAAACATCGCCTTCGGCCTGAAACAGGGAATGTCCAATCGCAGGCAGACCCAAAGCCGGGTGGACGAGTTTATCAAAATGGTCGGCCTGGACCCGTTCCGCTCTTATCTCCCCTCCGAGATTTCCGGGGGGATGAAGCAGCGGGTCGCCCTCGCCCGGGTTCTGATCCTGAATCCCATGGTCCTGCTCATGGATGAACCGTTCGGTGCCCTGGATGCACAGAGCCGCGAAGAAATGCAGAAACTTCTCCTTTTTCTCTGGTCAAAGCTTTCCCACACCATCCTTTTTGTTACCCATGACGTAAACGAGGCGGTTCTGCTTGCTGACCGGATTCTTGTGATGGATTCAGGCCCGGGCCGTATACGCAGGGAATTTTGCGTGGATCTTGAAAGGCCGAGAAATCCGGAATCGTCCGCCTTTATCGAATTCCAGGGCCGCATCCGTCAGGAACTGTCCGATTCATGAATGCGGTCCCGCCGGTAAAAAGGGCCGATTTTGCAGATTAAACCTTGACAAGGTGTTTTCTGTGAAATAGGTATTACGTTCAACTGTCTTGAATTTTTCCCGGTTTGGGAATCGACCTGTGCTGATGGGAATCAGGGCGGCAAAATAGAGTAAAGAGCGGGTGCGGCCTACGTTATGAAGTCCAAAAATGATTTTCTGGCACTGTTTGAAAAGCGATACGCATACAACGGCCGGATTTTAAAGCAGGACGGATATGGCAAAGCTTTGAAAAAGAGGCTTGCAACGGCCATCGTCCATCTGGATGCCCTGGAGAAAATCGAAACTCCTATTTTGCCGTATATTGCCGCCTGGCAACCCGGCAACGGGGATATATGGTACGAATACGCCGGTTCCAGGTTGAAGAAAATGCTGGGATGCTCAAATGCGGGCGATCAGCTTGCAGAGGCATTCCGGGAAAATTTGAGCAAACAGTATCTGTACCGCAACAACCTGAAAAGTTCAGCAATCGTACGCAATGTACAGGACAAGAAACAGCTGGAACAGGCAAGGGCGTATATCCGCCGCCTTGCGGAAAAAACCGGAAAATCCGAAGCCGTGTACAAGGTGGATATCGAAGACCGCCCCTTCTGGTTCAAGGACGTGGCCCGGATTGAGACATATTCGGACTCTCAAGTCGTTCTTTCCATTGGTTCGCTTTCCGATGTCACCAGCCAGATGAAGCTCGAGGAAAGCCTTTCCAAAGCGCAAAAGGAGTTGGAGTCCCACAAAAAAGAGCTCGAGCGGCTGGTGAATAAACGGACAGCAGAGCTTCACGAGGCGCAGCTCGAGGTGGTGAACCGGCTTGTACAGGCGGCTGAATTCCGGGATGATCAAACCGGTTCTCACAACAAGCGTCTGAGCATGTACTGTTCGATCATCGGGGATGCCTTTGGCCTGACCAAAGGGGCCAACTGGCTTTTGTCCCACGCCGTTCCCATGCATGACGTGGGAAAGCTGGGAATTTCCGATTCCATACTCCTGAAAGAGGGACCGCTTACGGTTCAGGAGTATGATGTCATCAAAGGTCATTGTGAACTCGGCAGCAATCTTCTGGACGGGGGCAAGTCCGACCTGTTGAAGGTGGCGCGTGCCATTGCGCTCACCCATCATGAACGCTGGGACGGGTCGGGATATCCTTCCGGACTGCGCCGGGCCGAGATTCCCCTTGCCGGACGGATTGCCGCTGTCTGCGACGTGTTTGACGCTTTGCTCAGTGAAAGGCCGTACAAGAAGGCGTGGGAGTTTGACGAGGCTGTGGCCGAGATCGTTCGGCTCAAAGGGGTCAATTTTGATCCGAAAATCGTGGATGTGTTTATGAGAAGTCTCTCCGACGTAAAGCGGGTATACCTGGAATACGCAGGAAACGGACAGGATATGAAACCTGCCGTCTGAAAGTGAACTGCTTGTTTGTTTCCGGTCCGGCCTGCAGGATGAAAAGATGCCCGGAAAGCGATTCGCCTTCCGGGCATTGAGGAAAAGAAATTATTCAGCAGCCGCTATGGCAGCCTTGAGCCATTTGTCCCATTTGTCCTGATTTGCCTTGATCCATTCGGTTGCATGGCGTTCGATGTCTTCCTGGGTGTCTTCCCCTTCGAACATTTTGTCGTTCTGGTCGGCGATGTACTCCATGGAAACCGACATCAGTTCAAACATCTTTTTCGCTGACGGATTGTCCTTCAGCCATTCCTTGTTTGCGGCAACCCTAATATCATTGGCCACCATCCCGAATTTGATCGGATCCGTGACCGCGCCCGGGATGTTATGTCCGACCATGGCGTCTTCAAATCCTTCCTGGCCCGGGTTGGGAATGGTTTCCGGCACGTTGACCCAGAGCACGTCTTCGCCGGGGACCAGCTTGTTTACGGTCCAGTTGGGGGTCCAGGTATTGAAAATAATGGGTTCCCCGTCGTTGTACCGGGCGATGGCATCGGCCATGCTTGCACTGTAAGAGGCCTTGATCACGTTGATGTGGTCTCTCAGGTCATAGGCGTCCATATGGAAGCTGATGGCTTTTTCACATCCCCATCCGGGAGGACAGCCCACGAGATCCGCTTTTCCGTCTCCGTTGGCGTCAAACGCCTTTTTGACTTCAGGACGTTTGAAGTCGGCAAGGGAAGTGATGTTGAATTTTTCCACATGCTCTTTGGAGGCCAGGTATCCCTGGATAGCGCCTGATTTGACGACATATCCGACTTTTTCCGCCTTTTCTTCAAAGTTTGACGGCAGCTGGGTGTTGTGAAGTGGGAACCAGCCGTTGGCCCAGAAATCCACGTCTCCCTGGACGAGTGATTCGTAGAACATCGGGTTGGCCAGTTTTTTCGGGTCTTTCACTTCGTAGCCGAGATCTTCCAGCGCCCTGGAATAGATCGCTTCCAGTACGAATCCGGTGGTCCAGGTGGCCCTTGCCGGCTGAACGGTTTTGCCTTTTC
>CAYFVA010000251.1:0-3739 GCA_964346265.1 uncultured Desulfobacterales bacterium | reverse complement strand
TAATGGAAGGTTTTATATTGTCAAAGAATCAAAAGGCAAGCCAACAAACAAATTCACAAAATTACGCGGAATTGCAACTGCAAAAATGTCCAAAGACGAAATTATGAATCTGACAAGGGAGAAAAAAGGAAATATTATAAATGCAACGAAAAATTGAAGATATCACCTCAGAACTAATTAATTTGCCTAAGAGAGAGCGTTTAGAAATCGTCAGGTTCCTGTTATTTCTCGATAACAGCTCCCCTGATTACGACGATGTCGATTCTGCTTGGAAAAAGGAAATTACTGATAGAGTACATGCAGTTGATGATGGCACAGCGATCGGTATTGACTACGATGAAGCTATGAAAAAAATCGAGAAGAGATTCACATCATGAAGAAAAAAATCCTTCAACAAGCATTTGAAGAATTGATTGATGCAATAGCCTATTATGAAGAACGACAAGCAGGACTATGGCTTAGACTGAAGGACGAATTTGATCAACATGTCATGGATTTTAAACAATCCAACAGTTCCACGGATTCGCAGCGGTGGTTACCGACGTGTCAATTTGAAAGTATTTCCATACTATATACCGTATATAATTCGGGAAGAAACATTGTGGATTCTCGCTTTTGCACACAGTCATAGCAAACCAAATTATTGGATCAAAAGAAAGGGTGAAATCAGCTAACAATGACGTTAAGAATCAAGAAATCATTATGGGATATGTTGACTTCTTATCCCAGTCCTTCGAGAAATGCGATCCTGGCAGCTACACTTGTATAATCATTCAACTCCCAGCGCTTTAAACGCGGCATCAACCGGATCTGAATAAAAGCTGGTCTGGAATTTGGCGAACAGTTCGCCGGGGATGGTCTGGATATCGCCGACGTTGCTCATGGGGATCAGAATGCGTTTGGCGCCGGAGTCGAATGCCACCTGCAGCGTTTCAGCCGGGTTTGGCGTGTTTACAATCGTTCCGCCCAGGCTCATATCTCCCAGAATCACCATCTGGTTCTGAACCGGCTTTCCCATCAGGCCGGAACAGAATGCGATCAGGCTGCAAAGGGTCATGGGCCGGGCAGGACCGGTATTGTGGATTTCAACGATGTGGAGATGATAGTCATGTTCGCCTGGTTTGCTCATGGAGCTGATCCGGGAGATATTGGCCTTAAAATAGTCAAACGCGATCTTGATGGCCTCCTTGGTCTTGGCGTCTGCTCCGGATCCGGATACGGAGAGTTTTCCGGTTCCGCCCACGACCTGCAGTTCCAACCGGTACAACCCCATGTGTTCTTTTGTGCCCATGCCTACCGTATGAAGCGTGCCGGGATTTGGAGGTCCCTCGGGTATCAGTGCCCCGCCCCGCTGTTCGGGCACGCTGGTAAACTTTTCCTCCAGGCTGTCACTGTCGATATAAGAGAAGTGCACATCATAGAATTCCATGCCGCCGATCTTTTTTAATTGTTCCTTGACCCGTCTGCGGGATTCCAGGGCATAGACCAGGCATTTTTCCACCACCTCTTTGTCGTACGCCCCGTGCGGATACAAAAGTTTTAAAAGGCCGGAGACTGTCTTTCTTACCGCAATGACATCCCGCTGATTCAGGTTGTTGCCGAGTTTGAAACAGGATTCGAGTGCATCGGCAAAGTTGCGTTTCCGCATCTCCCGGAAATATTCAGCCAGAAAATCCACGATCAGGCCGTAGCGGCTTGTCAGGAATTCAGGCTTCATTTTTGGGATTTCCCAGCCGGGAAGATAGGCGTGCATGCGGTCGAAAAAGGCGGAATCCACCATTTCCTCGGGGAACGGGGCAAACAGGTGTCCTGTTTTCACCAGGCTTTCCACGCTCTGGTTGAGGTTGCCCACAAATACCATGGCCGCGTTGGCATTGATCACATCCCGGCCCCTGGAAAACGAGCCCGATGCCATATAGTCTTTCATGACCTGGATGCCGTCCTGGTCCTTGAACTTGATGCCCGCCACCTCGTCAAAGGCCACAACATCCCATACACCCACCAGGCCGACTTTCCGGGTGTTCATATTGTAGAACAGGTTGGGCACCGTGGTCTGTCCGCCGGACACCAGGATGGTGTTGGGGCTGATCTCTTTGTAGACGTGGCTTTTACCGGTTCCCCTCGGGCCGAGTTCGCAGAGATTGTAATTGTTTTCCACAAGCGGAATCAGGCGGGCCAGCAGGTGCCACTTGGTCCGTTCTTCAAACACGGTGGGCTCAAGCCCGGTGGACCGGAGCAGCACGTCCATCCACTGGCTTTCCGTAAAAGATCTTCTGCCCTCGAACAAAGCCTCCATGTCCAGGTTGGGCATCTGGATGGGCTTTAATTCCTCCAGCAAAAAGGGAGAGGTTTTCCCGCCTTCTTCATAGTAATACTGCAGGGTCAGAACACACCAGATGCCGCCCACCAGAAGTTTTTCAAACTGCTTGACGTACGTGCTCGATATTTCAATGCCCTTGACCCCCAGGTTGGCCAGCTGCGCCTCGTACACGTCCCGGCGTTCATTTAACTTCACCGTCACCTTGTCGATGATCTTGAAATGCCCCTGTTCCTTGATCCGGGACTTGACCTTTTCCGACTCGTCCGGACGTACATAGTTGTCCGCCAGGATGGTTTTGACTGTTTCCATGCCGTCTGAAATGACATCCTCGTCTTCCACGGCACAATACATCCCGAGCAGGTATTCCAGCACAAAAACCGGCACGTTTGCTCCTTCCTTCAAGAGCTTGGTCAAGTCCTTTCGCACCACACGTCCGGCGAAATGAATGTTTAACAATACGTCAATGTCTGTATCCGCGTTTGCTTCCATGCCGACATCCTTTAAAAATCGTTTGTAAAGGCCAGATCAATATAAAGAGAAATCCGGTCATATTCCGTGTCATCATCCGCATTCCGAAGCACCAGGTCATAGGGCCGGCTGTTGTCAAACGGACCGGATTTCAGGTGCAGCTTTATGCTGCGCGTTCGATCCTCCACGGAAGCACTTTGACTGTCAAAGGTCACTGTCTCTTCTTTACTGATCAACGTGCCGCCGTCTCTGATTGAGATTTTCAGTGTCCTGGGATGGACCCGCCCGGACACGGCATCCGTCTGGATAAACGTAAACCTCGGGATATTGGTGACGATCTTTTTATGGGTGCCCAGAAGCGACACGTCTGCCCGGCGCACCTCGGTTTCGGCCAGCCTCCCGCCCTTGGCCTCGGTGACCGTGACCACGGGCACGGCGATTTCCTGGGGCATTGTACCGCCGTGGAAAAAACGCGCACCGCCTGTAAAGGAAAACCGCTGGGTTCCCCCGGGGGTAATAAAGTAAAGATCATTTTCCGTGCCTGCCGTATTTTTGGTTGATCCGTAAAATACGTTCTGAGGCCGGTCCGGCTCTTTTCCCCCAGGGTTTTGTCCAAGGATAAACCGCTTGTGCTGTTTTATGATGCTGTTTTTGGAGAAAGCCGCGCTGGTCTTGTCCAGGGGAGCCGGCGGCTTTTCATGATACAAAAAGCCGTGATCCGCGGTAATGATCACCCGGGTGCCGTTTAAGCTGTTGATGATAAAGCTGACCATGGCATACAAATCCTCGATTGCCCGGCGTACCGCGTGAAAGGTTTCCCCCTCTGATACGGCTTTATCGCCTGTTGCATCGATTCTGTCATGATAGATATATATGACCCGGTGCGGCTTTACAAATTCGCGGCCCTGGTCCTTTGTCATGCCCATGAGGTGGTCTGCCTTGACAGCCGTG
>CAYFVA010000250.1:0-3745 GCA_964346265.1 uncultured Desulfobacterales bacterium | reverse complement strand
TGGTGTACACCGGCCCTGCTTCCAGAAGGATTACCCCGCCGGTTATTACCGCACACAGAATCATGTACATGATGCCGCCGAACCCGGTAACGCTTTTCAGCGGGTTTTCCAGGTTGAAATCCGAATAGATGCCGCCGATACCGATGGCAAGCGCCACAATGGACGGGACCAGGACAAATGTGGTCACAACGGACAGGATCATCATAAAGTCGGTGACATTCAGCAGAAGATTGGTGATCACCACCAGGATTTCCGTGAGAATCAGAAGCGGGATATAGTGCACAAAGAATTTGATCAGAAGATATTTCATCATGGAGACGGGCGCCGACCGGATCATCCAGAAAGATCCGGCCTCCATGCTCACGGCAGGATAGGAAAACCGGGCCGCAATCGATGTGAGAACGAAAAGGGCAAGCCCCATGTTGAGAAAGCTCAACAGGTTCTGCAGATAAAATTCCCCGATAGGGGATTTGTCAAACGGCAACACGGTGAAATTGTAAATGTAGATGGTGATCAGTGCGGCCACCAGAAAGAGCTGGCCCCACTGGGTCTGGTCCCGGAAAAAGTACCGGATCTCCTTTAACCGGATGGCATGGCCGGGGGACCCGGTGTTTCTCCATGACTCTTTTTTGCGTCTCAGATGCCCCGCGTTTTTTCCTTTTTCCTCGATACTTGAGGAGACACCCCTGAAATACAGCAGATCTCCTGTCACGGCCAGAACAAGGATCAGAAAGGCGGAAAAGCTTACTGAAAGGGAGATATGGAACAAAGAGGACCCGGGATTTCCTTCAAGGGATGACCGGACGGCCTCGAAAACCCATGTGCCGGGAAACAGCGGAGAAGAGGGCGTTTTAAGGGCGCTGATGTACGCCAGAACCGAATTGAAGGCTTCCGGATCCACCAATTGTTCCGGTTTCAGCATCCGGAATCCGATATACAGGGCGATGAACAAGGCAAGGCCGAAAAAGGCGAATATGCTTTTGAGTCTTGTGGCCGGAACCAGGGTCACAAGGAGCATGACCCCGATGGAAGCGATGGTGGAAGCGGTAACGGCAAGGGAACAGAACGAGACCGCCATGATGAAAAACGGGACAGGCCCGGTCTCAAATACCACCGGATAGGCCAGAAGCGCCGGAAAAATATACAGCAAAACCATCCAGGAACTGTCAAACAGGCTGACGATCCACCGGGATAACAGAATGCTCACCGGTTTGGCAGGCATGGTGTGCACCATGATCAGATCCTTTGACAGGTAAAACCGGGAGATCGATGTGATGATGCCGCTGACAAGGAAAAGGAAAAACGAGATGGAAACCGTCATGGACAGAAGCTTGTACGAGATCAGAATGCCGATCTGTTCGATGGAGGAAAAATAGAGCAACACCTTTCTGGAGATCCAGAACAGGCCGCACCAGAAACAGATTCCAATACCAAAAAGAATCAATGCCCGGATGTTGTGACCTCTTCCGCCTTTGCCTTTCAGTTTGTTGGCAAGTGCCAGGATTCCGGGTTTGAGCAAAAGTCGGATATCGTTCATGGGAAAATCAGGCTCCGGTCAGGTTCAGGAAAATGTCCTCGAGATCGGCCCGGGTGGTGCCGGACTCCCTCTGCAGGCTGTCATAGCTTCCCTGGGCCGCGATTTTTCCTTTGTGGATGACGGCAATGGTATCACAGATTTCCTGGGCGATCTGCAGGGTATGGGTGGACATGAAAATGGTTTTCCCTGCGGCGGCAAGGTCAGTGAACATTTTTTTGACGATGCGGATGGCCGAAGGATCGAGTCCCACCATGGGTTCGTCCACAATGATCACCTCGGGATCGTGAACCAGGGCCGCAGCCATGATCAGCCGCTGCCGCATGCCGTGGCTGTAGGATTCGATCAGGTCGTACAGATAGTCCTTGAGGGAAAAAAGTTCGATGTACTTCTCTGCCCGATGCCGGAACCTTGCAGGGGGGAGTTTGTAGAGGTCGGCGGTGAATTTGAGGAACTCCATACCGGTGAGTTTCTCGTACAGGTACGGCCGGTCCGGGATAAAACCGGTGATGCGCTTGGCCTCTTCCGGGTTTTCGGCCATCCGGATGCCGCAGATTTCAATCTCTCCGCCGTCCGGGACGAGGATACCGGCCAGAAGGCGGATGGTGGTGGTTTTTCCTGCTCCGTTCGGGCCGATGAATCCGAAAAGGGAACCCTTGTCCACGGTGAGGGTCAGGTCGTCCACTGCTCGGAATCCGCCGTAGTGTTTGGTGACATGGGACAGTCGGATCATTGCTGTTTCTCTTTTACCGGTTCGAGTTTGATCCTGCCGATGATGCCGGCAAGTGCGGTTTCGGATCGGGCTTCGCCCGAGGTCAGGCTGATGTGGGTGACATCCGCCGGAATCTGGTTGAACACTGCATCCGATGTGATCCATCCGCCCGCATAAAATGCGTTCCAGGCATGGTAGCGGAATTTTCCGGAAAGGTAATAAAGCCCGGTTTCCACCCTGCAGGGGATATCCACGGCACGGGCCAGTGCCGCAGTCAAAACGGCATGTTCGTTGCAGTCCCCTTTTTTCGTCTCCAGGGTGGAAAGGGCGCTGGGAACGGTCACCACCGGCATTTTTCTGATATGGTCGTGGACCCATCGGACGATATGTTTCATTTTTTCAAGATCAGAATCCGCGTCTTTTGTGATTTCCTTGGCCTTTTGTATGATCGTTTCATGATCGGATTGGATAAAGGGTTCAGGCTTGGTGAATCTTTTCAGATCCGGTGCGTTGTCCGGGCGATCTGCAGTTTCGGGAAGTGTTTCTCTGGCGATGGTCAGGATATTGCCGGACAGGGTCTGGCGGTGATTGGTAAGATCGAATTCTGCGGGATCGATGCCGGTGACTTTCACTGTAAGTTCGGTGAGTGTTTCCGGGTTTTCAATGGAGCCCCGGAAGGAAACAGCCGCCATGTCGGTGATATCCCGGCCCGGTTTTTTCACGATCCCTTCAAGGGCGCCGGATTTTGTGTCCGCCGCGATTTTCATGCCCATCAGGCCTTTTTCCAGAACGGGTCTGCCGTTTTCGTTCATCCAGATTTTTTGCGTAAACCCCTTGAATGAAAGAGACAGGGCATGGGCCGAAGTCTTTTTTCCGGAAACGGAAACGGTTTCTTTGCCGTGGTAAGAGACGGTTGCATCGGAAAAACTCATGGTTGCCGGATCAAAAAGGGAATATTCTTTTTGGGCGGGAAACGGCGGACCGGAGCCGGCAAGATCCATGAGCATTCCTGACACAAGGTAGGGTTTTTTTTCAACCGGCAGCCGGAACTCTCTTTTTCCGGAAGTGCCGGGATTCGATGTTTCGATGACGAGCTCGTCCCCTGATACGCTGCCGGATACGGAAACGGTCATCAGGGCGGAAGTCATGTCAAACTCGAACCGGTCAAGGCTGAAATCCGTTTCAAGTCGTGCCCGCGTGTCAAGAGAGATATCATGCACCATTCCCATGGAATTGAACCGGAAGAACACCGTTTCCTCCAGCAGGTATGCCCCTTTTTTGTCCTGTTTGAGCACACTTTGGGCGTACCCGATTTTTTCATCGGCAAAGGAAATGCTCCTCCACGTTTCTCCGGTCTTGACGGCTTGTGACGCGGGAATCTGTCCCGGGGAGTTTTCAACGCCCGGATTCGGCCGTATTTTCAGATACAACAGGAAAAGAAACACTGCCGTGACCACGATGCCGGCCGCCAGGAACCATTTTTGTCTGTAAAGGGGCAT
>CAYFVA010000249.1:0-3792 GCA_964346265.1 uncultured Desulfobacterales bacterium | reverse complement strand
AGGATGGAACCGCATGCGCATCCGGCCGGCTCTTTCGCCTCTTCCACCTGGATGCCGATCTTTTGTGCCGCATCGAATGCTTTGTATTCGTCTTTCAGGACCATGCCGGAATCCGGGATCTCTCCGATGCCTCTCCACACGGCGTTCTCCTTTGTAAACACCTGATCCATGATCTTTCTTGCCTTGATGTTCCCCTCGGGCAGAACCGCCCGTTCATAGGCGTTTTCAAGTGCGGGTGCCTCGTTTTTCACCTGTTTTGAGAGCATGAGGACGGCCTTGAGGATATCCACCGGTTCGAACCCCGCGATCACCGAGGGGATTTGATACGTTTCAAAAACGCCTGCATACCCTTGCGTGCCGGTAATCACGGATACATGTCCCGGCAGGATAAACCCGTCGATCTTCACCCCGTCGGTTTCCATGAGCGCCGCAAGTGCCGGGGGAGTCAGCTTGTGCGCCGAATAAACGGAAAAGTTGGGGCACTTTTTCTCCGCCGCCGCCAGGATCGTGGCCGCAACCGTCGGGATGGTGGTCTCGAATCCCACGGCGCAGAACACCACTTCCCTGTCCGGATTTTCAAGCGCCGTGTTCAGGGCGTCAAACACCGAGTACACGATCCGCACATCCGCACCCCGGGCTTTTTCCTGCTGAAGGGAAGAGCGGCTGCCAGGCACTTTCAAAAGATCCCCGAACGTGGTGACGATACATTCTTCTTTTTGCGCGAATGCAATAAACGCATCAATCTCCTTCTGGGAGGTGACGCACACCGGGCAGCCCGGTCCGGTCATCAGAGTCATGGAATCCGGCAGCACGTTCTTGATCCCGTACCGGAAAATCGACATGGTGTGTGTGCCGCATACCTCCATGAAACGGAGCGCACCCGGGTTGAGGCTCTCGATTTCCCGTACGAGCGCCCGGGCAAGTTCCCCGTCCCTGTATTCCTTGATATGTTTCAAACTCATTGTTCCATCCTTTTCAGTGTTCCGGCCGCCACCGCCTGACCGAGGGAAATTCCCCCGTCACCGCAGGGCACCTTGGTATGCGTATACACGGTAAGGCCTTCTGTTTCAAGCCGGTCTTTCATTGTTTCCAGTATCCGTGCGTTGCAGAACACCCCGCCTGTTAACACCACCCGGTCCAGGCCCGTATCCTCGCATACCCTGCAGGCGGCCTGCACGAACATGTCGGTGAAAGAAGCATGAAATTTTGCACTGATCCATGCCCTGTCCTTTCTCTTCAGAAGATCCTGCACGATCGCCTTGATCATCGGAGCGGCGGTGATCACATATCCGGTTTCTCCATCTTGTTCCCTGATTTCAAATGGATAGGATTCTTCACAAGCCGTTCCGTGGGTTGCGTTTTCAAGTTCCATTGCGGCCTGGCTTTCAAACGTGACTGCATGCCGAATTCCCAGCATCGAGGATACCGCATCGAACAGCCGGCCCGCACTGGACGTCAGGGGCGAGTTCACCTCCTGGTCCGCCATCTTTTTCACGAATGCAAGCTTTTCTCTTTCAATCTGCGAGACCATGGGGATATCAAGGTCCAAAAATCCGTCCCCGTACACCCGGTTCAGCCAGGAAGCGGCCATCCGCCACGGCTCTTTGACAGCGGCGTCTCCGCCCGGCATGGGAATGTATTCCAGATGAGCCTTGCGCTCGAATCCGGTCAAGGTGCAGGCCAGCACTTCCCCGCCCCAGATCCGGCCGTCGGTACCGTACCCGGTTCCGTCAAGGGTCACCGCCACCACCTCGGACTCCAAATCATGCTCGGCCATGCAGGAGACTGCATGGGCATGGTGATGCTGTACTGCAACCGGTTCGAGTCCGCTCTCGTTCAACGCGTACTCGGTGCTCATGTAACCGGGGTGCATGTCATGGGCGACAATTTCCGGCTGCACGTCAAAAATCTTCTTGAGATGCGCCACGCTTTTTTTGTAAAAGTCAAATACCTTGAGATTGTCCAGGTCTCCGATATGCTGGCTCAACACCGCCTGGTTCTCCCTTGTCAGACAAACCGTGCTCTTCAGGCCGCCTCCGCAGGCAAGAACCTTGGGCAAAGGGGTTTTCAGGAAAACCGGCAGGGGCGTGTATCCCCTGGATCTTCGCAAAAACCGCTGTTCACCGGCCATGACCCGGACGATGGAATCATCCGCCCGGAAATAAATATCCCGGTTATGGACCAGGAAGTAATCCGCCAGGTGGCCGAACGCATCCAGGGCATCCCCGTTATCGATGGACAGCGGTTCTCCGGTGGGGTTGCCGCTGGTCATCACCAGCACAGGCGGTCCTTTTTGCAAAAGAAGATAGTGAAGCGGGGTATACGGAAGCATGACAGCGAGGCAGGAATTGTCCGGTGCAACCGAAGGGGCCGGCGCAGTGGAATCTTCGGCGGTTTCCCGCTTTTCCAGCAAAACGATGGGCCGGTGAAAGGATTCCAGTATCCGCTTTTCCTCGTCATCGACATGGGTGTACGAAAGGATCCGGTCCACGGATTCCGCCATGACCGCAAGAGGTTTATGGGGCCGCCCTTTATTCTGTCTCAGTTTTTTCACCGCGTCTTCATTCGAGGCGTCCACTGCCAGATGGAATCCGCCGAGTCCCTTGACCGCCAGGATCGCCCCTTCTGCCAGAAGCTCCGCCGCCCGGTCCACCGGGTTTTCCGCATCTTTACACGCATCCCGGCCTCCCGGATCCAGCAGAAACGCCTGGGGGCCGCAGACGTGGCAGGCATTGGGCTGGGCATGGAACCGTCTGTCCAGGGGATCTTCATACTCCCTGCGGCACTTGCCGCACATGGGAAACTCTTTCATGGAGGTTTTGGGCCGGTCATACGGGATATCCTCGATGATGGTAAACCGCGGCCCGCAGTTGGTACAGTTGATGAACGGGTATTCGTACCGTCTGTCGCCCGGGTCTTTCATCTCTTCCAGGCATTCGGCGCATACGGATACGTCCGGTGAGATCAGGGTGGACCTGGAGTCTCCCTGCCGGCTTTTCACGATTTTAAAGGTCTTGCAGCCGGCGGGTTCCGCTTCCTGCACGGAAACATCCGTGATCGAGGAAAGCGTAGGCGCCCGTTCCGGGATGTCCCGGACAAATGCGTCCACGTGTTCGGCATCTCCTTCAATCACCACCAGGACGCCGCTGGGGGTATTGGAGACTTCTCCTGCGATCGAGTGCCGGTGGGCAAGCTGAAAAAGAAACGGCCTGAATCCGACTCCCTGTACGATCCCGCTGATTTCAAGCCGTCTTGCTGTGACGGAATTTTTCATCGACCTTCGGGGTCCGGCGCATCCGGGGATTCCGGGTCGTCGTTCCCGGACATTTCCACCATGTCCCGCATATCCGAAAGCGTCTGCCGGGCGGTTTCTTCATCCACTCTGCTGATGGCGAATCCGGCGTGCACGATCACGTAATCCCCGACCTGCACGTCCTCCAGCAGCATAATGCTGGCTTGGCGTTGAACACCCTCGATATCCACCACCGCCACCGTATCATTGATTTCCACAATCCTGGAAGGAATGGCTAAGCACATATTTGTATATTATCCTGTTTCCATTGTCATTTTCTTTCACCAGACAAATTACACCACCCGGACCACTTTATCAAGTTTTACCTGAGACGTTGATTCTTTTCTCCTGCAAGAGCGGTCCGGTTATTGTCAAAATGGGGCTCCGGCCCTTCAAGCCGATTTCCTCCCCTGTACCCGGACCTTCGGGGGAATTTTGCCTTATGCCGGGTTAAACCGCAGGAACTGCGGTCCGGTTGGTCCTCAAACAGCCTGCGGTTC
>CAYFVA010000248.1:0-3805 GCA_964346265.1 uncultured Desulfobacterales bacterium | reverse complement strand
AAATGCCTGGATGAAATCAACAATGTAGAGTGGATCCCGGCATGGGGAAAAGACAGAATTTACGCCATGATTGAAAACCGGCCGGACTGGTGCCTGTCCAGGCAGAGATCCTGGGGGGTTCCGATTCCGCTCTTTCACTGCAGAAAGTGCGGTGAAGTATATGTCAGCGAAGAATCCGTGGACCGTATTTATTCCCTGTTCAAGGAACACAGTGCAGATGTCTGGTTTGAAAGCGAGGCTTCGTATCTGATGCCTGAAAACGCCTCATGCCTCAATTGCGGCAGCACTGAGTTTGAAAAAGATCACAATATTCTTGATGTCTGGTTCGACTCCGGTGTCAGCCATGCAGCCGTACTCAACGAAAGGGACGACCTGGAAAGGCCGGCGGATCTTTACCTGGAAGGAAGCGACCAGCACAGGGGATGGTTTCACTCGTCCTTGATTACCGCTGTGGGCAGTACGAACAAGGCGCCGTATAAATCCGTTCTCACCCACGGGTTTGTAGTGGATGAAAAGGGAAGAAAGATGTCCAAATCCGTGGGAAACGTGGTGGCGCCGGACAAGGTGATCAAGCAGTACGGTGCGGACATTCTGCGGCTCTGGACGGCCTCTTCGGATTACCGGGGGGATGTGAGCATATCCGACAACATCCTGAAACAGCTTTCCGATGCGTACAGACGGATCCGCAACACGTGCAGGTTCATGATCGGCAACCTGTATGATTTTGATCCGGCCCGAAACCTCTCTTCAGTGGAATCCATGTCCCAGCTTGACCGGTTCATTCTCCACCGGCTGAACGGATTTGTGGAGCAAGCCTGCAAAGCGTATGACACGTACCAGTTTCACAAGATCTATCATTCGCTTTACAATTTCTGCGTGGTGGATCTGTCCTCCTTTTACCTGGATATCATCAAGGACCGCCTCTACATCAGGCCGGCCGGTGATCCGGTTCGAAGAAACTCGCAGAGTGCAATGTTTTTGATTCTCGATTCCCTTGTGAGGATCATGGCGCCGATCCTGTCCTTTACCGCGGATGAAATATGGAAACATGTGCCGGACTATGAGGGGAAAGAGGCCAATGTACATCTGGCTGAAATGGCAACTCCCCGGCAGGAATGGAGAGATGAAACTGTCGAGGCCCGGTGGCTCAAGGTTCTCGAAGTACGGGGGGAAGTGACCAGGGCACTTGAAACGGCCCGTGCGAGTAAACTCATCGGCCATCCCCTGGACGCATCCGTTCAAATCAAACTGCCCGGTGATGAATACAAGGAAGAGTTTACTGCCCTGGAAGAAGATCTGAGGGATATTTTCATTGTTTCAGAAGCCTCTGTGGTCGAAACCGTGACAGAGAAGGCATTTGCATCTTCTGAGATCAAAGGGCTTTTTATCGAAGTGAACCGGGCCGGCGGCACCAAATGCGAACGCTGCTGGAAGTTTGATACAAGGATAGGGGACGAACCGGAACATCCGACAGCCTGCCCGAGATGCGCAAAAGCACTTGAAAGCATTTTGTGAAGTGAAAGATCGGTTTATTGACAGAAAATCCTTGGTAAGGCTGGCTCTGATCAGCGGAACGGTGATCGTGGCGGACCAGATCACAAAAGCCGTCATACAGGCGCATTTTTCCCTGCACGAAACGCTCGCGGTCATCAACGGGTTTTTCAATATCACCTACATCATGAACCCCGGGGGCGCGTTCGGTATATTTGCAGATCAGTCTCTTTTGGTGAGAAAATTTGTTTTTCTGTTTCTGTCTTCGATCGTGGCGATTCTGATTCTCTGGTTTTACAAACGGACCTGCAGAAGCGACCGATTCCTGTCTTCTGCATTCGCCCTGATATTCGGGGGAGCCGTGGGCAATCTCATCGACCGGCTCCGATTCGGAACCGTGGTGGATTTCCTCGATTTTCATGCGGGCCGTCTGCACTGGCCCGCTTTCAATATTGCAGACAGTGCGATTACGATTGGAATGGGCATTTTTCTGTACTATATTCT
Source organism: uncultured Desulfobacterales bacterium (assembly GCA_964346265.1). Classification (GTDB taxonomy): domain Bacteria; phylum Desulfobacterota; class Desulfobacteria; order Desulfobacterales; family Desulfobacteraceae; genus JAIPEK01. Next base: position 1,810 of record CAYFVA010000248.1, on the reverse strand, counting down.
GTTCAATAAAATTCCGGATCTGTAACGTATATGTATCCTGTCCTGCTTGAAATCGGTGATTTTAAACTCTACACATACGGCTTGTTCGTGGCGCTCGGGTTCGCTGCCGCACTGATGGTCTCAAAAAAGGTGGCCGCACACCGAGGCAGCCTCCGGCCGGAGATTGTCTCGGACCTTTTTTTCATTATCCTGTTGTCCGGGATCGTCGGCGCACGGGTTTTCTACGTCATTGTCAACTTTTCGTATTTCAGCAAAGCTCCGCTGGCGGTTTTCCGGATCTGGGAGGGCGGGCTTGTTTTTTACGGCGGCTTTATTTTGGCCGTAGTCTGCGGTATGGGGTATCTTAAAAAAAAGAATTTCCATGTGCATGCGGTTGCCGACATTCTTGCGCCGGGAATTGCCCTCGGTCATGCCGTCGGCCGGATCGGCTGCTTTTTTGCCGGCTGCTGTCACGGAAAAACCTGCACGCTGCCCATCGCCATTACATTTCATCATTCGGATTCTCTGGCTCCCGTCGGGGTGGGGCTTCATCCGACCCAGCTGTATTCAGCAACAGCCAATTTTGCCATTTTCCTGGTACTTCTTTATCTTGGAACAGTAAAAAAATTTCACGGCATGGTTTTCTGGACCTATGTTTTGCTGTACAGTGTATCAAGATATACCATTGAACTATTCCGGGGAGATTTCAGGGGACAGTTTTTTTTTCTTGAGATGTCCACCTCCCAGGGAATCTGTATTATCCTGTTTTTCGTTTCTTTGATCATGCTCGGCTATCTTTACACCAAAAAAGACCAATGACCCAGCTCAAATACAACAAAATCGACGAGTTTCTTGGTTCCAATACTGTGGACGACAATCTTCCGGATCTGTTTTTCCTCTGGGGCCATAAATATCTCGTCAATGAAAAGTCCGACCGTATTGTGGAAAGATTTTTGAACGGCCGGGACCGGAACCTGTACCTGGAAGTCATTGACGGAGAAACCGCTGCTGCGGCATCCATTATCGATACGGTTTCCACACTGAATCCCTTCCTGGACAGACGGGTGGTCTGGGCGAAAGATCTTCCGCTGTTTTCCAGAAAACCCGGCGCCGGGTACACAAAAGAGGAGGTCAAGAGGCTGGCCCGGTTCATTGAGAACGGAATCCCTGAAAATACGAGGCTGGTCGTGTCTTCCGACGGTTGCGACAAGCGATCCGTTTTTTTCAAAACCGTTGCGGAAAAAGGAGTGGCAGTGGACTGCACCGTACCCCAGGGTGCAAAAAAAAGTGATCTCAATGAACAGATGATGTTCCTGCGCCATACCGCTGAAGCCGTTTTGACACCGGAACGCAAACGGCTTGAAAAGCAGGCCTTTCAAAGACTCTTGGATTTGACCGGATTTGATCCGGACACATTTGCCGACCACTTGAAAAAACTGGTCTCGTATATCGGGGAAAAAAGCGGCATTACGGTTCAGGACATAGACGCGGTGGCCAGCCGAACAAAAAAAGATCCGGTTTATGAGTTCACAAATGCCGTCAGCGATAAAAACCTTGAAGCCTCTCTTTTTTACCTCGATTCCCTGGAAAACGCAGGATTTCATCCGCTTCAGATTCTCAAGGCGTTGACCAACCAGATCCGTAAACTCTTTGCCGCCAGATGTTTTGTGGAGCACCCGCATACCGGTAAAGGTTCCGGATGGAAAAAGGGGCAGGATTTCAATACGTTCAAACAGGTAACGGTTCCGAATATTCAGTCCTACGAGTCCCGGCTTTCCGAGAAGACCCAAGAGTGGGGAAAGACCACGGATCTTCTGCTTCTGTCGAATCC
>CAYFVA010000247.1:0-3835 GCA_964346265.1 uncultured Desulfobacterales bacterium | reverse complement strand
AAAACTAATTTGTACATGATTTGTCTTTATTTATAAAGAAAGATTATTTATGATGAAATTTCCGTTGTTCCCATTAGGAGAAAATGACCATTGAGCCTTGACGAAAGAGATCTTGAACGCCTTGAAAAAAGATGCGCGGAAATTGAAAACCCTGTAGAAATCCGGTATACCCCCGGAGGCACCCGGGCGGATGAAAACGCAGAAGACTTTCTGCAGCTTCTCGAGCATATGTGCAGTCCCGTCCGCGTCAGAAGGGAGGAGGAACAATCAGAAGAGCCTGTTCCCTTCAGCATCCACATTCAGGAAAATATCACCTGGTCCGCCGTTCCCGGCAGCGGAGAGCTTGACCCGTTTTTTACCGCTCTTGCCCGTATGGCAAACGGATCTGCACACGGTTCCGGTTCCGGCCTGTCTCAAAAAACAATGGAAAATCTGGATCAAATCGATATGCCTGTGCGGCTGACTCTCTATGTGACACCGGTCTGCCCCCACTGCCCGAAGGTCGCAGAAACCGTGCAAATTCTGGCCGATGCCAACGACCGAATCCACGTCACCGTCATCGATGCCGCCCTTTTCACCGAACCGGCCCGGCTGGACTCAGTCATGTCGGTTCCCTGCCTGATCCTTGACGACGGTTTCCGATGGACAGGGGAAGTCTCGGCGGAAGAGATCACCGGCATGATCCTCCACAGGGATCCGGGCGCGTTGAGCGCCGACACCCTGAAGCGCATCATGGAGCAGGGCGATGCCGCATGGATCAGTGACCGCATGATCGAACACAACCGGATCTTTCCCGAATATATCAAGCTTTTGCTTCACCCGGAATGGCCGGTGAGGCTCGGTGCTATCGTGGTGGCCGAAGACATCACTGAAAAAGCCCCCCATCTGTCCGCCGGGCTGGAACCGGTACTGTTTGAAGCGTTTGATACCGCCCCGGTGGATGTCAAAGGAGATCTTCTGTATACCCTGGGAATCGCAGGAGATCGGAACACAGCGGACCGAATTGAAAAAAAGGCGGAACATCTGGACCACCCGGAGCTGAAAGATGCTGCAGCCGAGGCTGTATCAGAAATCAGATCACGAACGTAAGGTCGCTGTAAGCCGTTTGGGCCGGACAAAAAGTTCCAGGGCCGACCGGATGTCAGGGCAGAGAATATCGGCACTGTTGATGGAACATGCAGCAGCCCCTTCTGTTTGCACCAGGGCGATTCCGACCTTTGCCCGCTCCAGCATCAAAGCGTCGTTTCTCCCGTTGCCGATGCAGACACATGAATCAGGGCCCAGGGTTTCGATATACTCACGCTTTTGCTCGTTCTGTCTCTCGGACCCGAGTACCGAAAACGTCACCGGCAACCCCTGAACTCTTTCTTTTGCCTTTCCAAAGGTATCAGCGGTCACCACATGGATGGCAAAACTTGTGGAAAGAATTTCCACAAGTTCTTTTACATGATCCAGTATTTCTCCGTCACAGGCAATCGTTCCGTTATAATCCATGACCATATGCTCAAGTTTCAGATCATCAAATCCGGGAATGTGGGTGGTAAACATCTCTTTCCTCCAGTATTAAAAAGGGGTTGAATCTTGACAATTCGAAAAGAAGTATTCAAGCTGTAAATCAGTAGCAAGTCTTATTATTTATATTATTACTCTGATCCTGTTTTTTCAACCGGTTTGATTCAAACGGAGGATACACAATGAAGTTGCCCAGAACATGCGTTGCACCGGACGGATCCTTTTCCATCGGCATACACCGGCCCTTTTTTCATATCCGGAATTTCAGGGAAAACGACTATATTACCGATCTGGGAAAAAGTCCGGATCACGGTCCGGTTCAAAACCGGGTGAATTTTCCGCCCGGAGACGTGTCCGAGGACCATGCGGATGTGATTTATGAAATTGCGAATCCATTCGACTTTAACGGCACCACCTATATCAATTCCGCCTGGGCCGATCCGAACGCAAAGGACCCCGGGCGCATTCCCCTTCAAACGCGCCAAAAGACTTCTCTTGCCGACACCATACGTCCGTGGCTTGAAAGGTGTGGAGCAGCCGGTATGGAAAAAGGCATCTATGATGCTCTTCCCAGAGCCGTGCTGCTTGCGGTGGCCGAATCTTCTCCAAATCCTGAGGAACTTGTTCTCCTGGCGGAAAAAGCATGCAGGTTTTGTTACGATTCCACCGGCCGGTCTCCTGCCGGCCTTATGTTTCAACAAGACACCAGAGGCAAGTTTGTACCTGACATCCTTGATGCCGAGCTCTTTGAGATTATTGCCAACAACCCGTCCCTGCCGGATGCCTACAAAGAGAGCATGGTTTTGAAACCCGGCATACAGGGGCCGAGTGAAATCACGGGAGAATATATCTCAGAGGACGGCCGCACCCGTGTATTTGAATATCTGCGGCGGAACAGCTATATTCCATGGGGCCATTTTGCAGCCAATATGGCCGACCGGAGCATCCGGTACAGAGCCGCTGACCTCACCGAAAGCGACATGAAAGGCATGCGGCATCTCTACTGCCAGCGGACATTTGCCCGGCTCGCCCGGCAGCTTGGAATTGATGTCGAAAATTCGCGCAAAACCATGAGGGAAGAAGAACTTGAAAATCTCAGGTTGAAAATTCTGAAGTCTCTTTCAAAACCACCACACGCCTCTCTTGAATTCAACGCCTCCCTGTGGGGATGGAACTTTGGTTTCGGCTACGCTCATTCCGGTTACCGGCTGCATGCCTCCCACCAGCAGGTTCACCAGCAGTACGCCCTGATACCCGGCAGTGTCCCCGACCCGGACGGGAATTCTGTTCCTTCCTACATACCGGGCGATATGGTGTCCGAATTTGCCGACCGGTATAGAGAGGCTTCAGGGACTGATTTTTTTGAAACCTATCTTAATGCAGTAAAAACCAACCGGCGGAGTGACGGAAGGAGGGATCTGGAATCAGGACTTGGAATTTTCGAAGATGAAAACGTTCTATTGTTCGTGCCCAAAGCCCAGACCTCCCAGTTCGAGCTTCAGCTTTTGCCTAAAAGAGACTGCCCGAACATTCTTCATGCGGATCCCGGGATGCGGGAATCCCTGAACCGGGGCATTCTCACCGCTCTTCAGACCCTTGAATCCATGGGAGTGGAAATGGTCTCCTCCATCGAATACTCCGGCAGGTTCGATGCCAAACAATCGAATATCAGACTTGTTTACGATTTTCTTCCCAAAGTACCGTTTTCTCCCGGAGCGTTCAGCGAAGCCCAGAAACGGTGGATCTGCGGACATTATCCTGAGGATTTTGCCACTGCGTGCCGGCGCAAAATACAAGGAAAATACAGTGATACTCTATGACGGTATATATCAATGGGACGGAAAGACCGGAGAGGCCGACAAACCAATCTGCTGGTGGCCGGGTACCTACCACCTGAAAATCGTGGATTTTTCCGCTCAAGACAAGGACGTCAAACACCTGAAACCCTATGCGGTCCTCTGCAGGAATGCAGGCAGAGGAACCTCCCTCCGGAACTGTATTGAAAATTTCGCCCGGAGAGTGGCCGTTGATTTCAAAATCGAGATCGAAAAAACCATATGGGCCGAAGTGGTACCATCCGAACCTCCGGAACTGAAGATTGCCGTCCTGAAATTTCAGCGCCATGTGGGCAAAACCCTTCTGTATTCAGCCGAATGGAGAGAGGCCCGGCCCAATGAAAGACAGCTTCTGGATCCGTACCTGGCCGGGTTAGGAGACACATGAATTCCGATCACATAACGAATTTAATTTTTTTTCTTGTCATTTCAGAAGGTTATCGTTCAAACCGGTTTCTTTCCGACCGAGGATGCAGGATTCAGGGTTG
>CAYFVA010000246.1:0-3841 GCA_964346265.1 uncultured Desulfobacterales bacterium | reverse complement strand
AAAAAAAGGAGAACCTTCCGGGGGTTATGAACGGTATTCGTTTTACAAAAAATGGCGCACAGCATGCAGTCATAGCAGTGACAACGGTCTTCTGCCTTCTCTGGTGGGGATCTTTGATTTTTGGATGTTCGGCTGAAGATACGCAGAAAAAAGAGGCTGAGACCGCCTCTGCAGAAAAAGACGCGGTCCGGCTTGTATATGTGGACTGGGCTTCGGAAATCGCCAGTGCTAATGTGGTCAAGGCGGCGATTGAAAAAAAGCTGAACCGGGAATGTGATCTTTTGGCCGTTAGCCTGATCGCCATGTGGGAATCTCTGGCGGCCGGGGACCGGGACGGAATGGTGGCGGCATGGCTTCCTTCCCTCCAGGCAAGGTTTCTTGAAAAATTCAAAGCAGAGGTGGAAAATCTCGGCCCCAACCTCAAAGGCACCAAAATCGGGCTTGTGGTTCCGGAATATGTACACATCAACTCGATTGAAGAACTAAAAACACACCGGGCTGAATTCAACCACAAAATCATCGGGATCGACCCGCCTGCGGGTCTTATGAAAACAACCGAGACAGCAATGAAAAAATACGAGCTTGACGGGTTCGAACTGGTGTCCGGCAGCGGCGCCACCATGACCACCGCACTGGGAAACGCCATTGAAGAAAACCGGTGGATCGTGGTTACCGGCTGGACTCCGCACTGGATGTTTGCCAAATGGGATCTCAAATACCTTCATGACCCGGAGAACGTATACGGGGACGAGGAACACATCAGCACAATCGTAAGAAAGGGGGTAAAGCGGGACATGCCGGATGTGTACCATCTTCTGGACAATTTCGAATGGTCGCCCGATGATATGGCGCAGGTAATGCTGAAGGCGCAGGATGACGATACCGGCTACCGGAAGGCCGCCCGGCAGTGGGTCGAAGAGAATGAATCCAAAGTGAACACCTGGGTCCGCCGGGAGTAGATACCTGCAATGTGCTCTTTACTTTCTTCTTCCGATTCGGGCGGGGCGAATCCAAAGCCCCGCCGTGGGATCAAAGATACTGACACCCGGCCGTGGTTCATCGCCTCGGTCGCTGTAACCGCCATTCTGGCAGCGGTTCTGGTCTGGCACATTGTATACTCGTACATGCTTCTCAACTCATTCAAGGACCGGGAACTTGCCATTGAACGGACCTCCCGAAACCTTCTGCTGTATGCGGAAACCATGAAGTCGGCCGCCCTGATCAGCACCGCAAGCGGCGACTTGAACTGGAAAAAGGAATACAGCCATACACGGCCCAAACTGGAAGCGGCTCTTCAAAAGATCCCCTCCCTGACCCGGTCGGACCGGGTGAGAGAGCTCACCGGCCGGATCAGGAACAACCTGGAAGAAATCCTGCGGATCGAAAACCATGCCTTTGACCTTGTCAGCCGGGGGGATAAAAAAGAAGCGTCCCGACTGCTCTCCGGCTGGGCGTACACCAAGAACCAGCACCAGTTTTCCAAAAGGACCAGAAAGCTGATGGAGATCACCCAAAAGCGCATCCAGGAAAGGACTTCATTTACCAAAACCAGGATCGCCCTTTTCGGGGTATCAGGCGGTCTTGTTTTCCTGATTTTTTCCTGGGCGGTCACCATCCGGAACTGGAAAATCCATGTGAAAATAAAACAGGAAGCAGAGGAAAAAGTCGCCCTGCTTCTGGACAACTCGGGCCAGGGGTTCCTCCTGTTCGATGCAACCCTTTGCGTGGACCCGAATTACAGCCGGGAATGCCTGCATATGTTCGGGAGGGACCCTTCCGGGCTTCCCCTGACAAACATCCTGTTTCCCGAAGGCGGACCGGATGCGGATCATTTCGCCGGAACCGTTTATCATCTTCTGCATGAAACCGACGATTTCAAACAGGAGACCATCATCTCCCTTTTGCCGGAACGGTTTCACATCAACGGCAGACACCTTGCGGTTGAATACAGGCCGGTTCCCGGAAACCGCATGATGCTGGTCATCACCGACATAACGGAAAACGTCCGCCTGGAAAACCAAATGGAGGAGGAACACAAGAGGCTTTCGTTTATTGTGACCGCCCTTGAAAACAAGAGGGACCTTCTGGATACAATCGACCGGTTCGAAGACTTTCTGTATACGGTCAATGATCCGCCGCCTGACCAAGAACGGCACCGGTCCGGCACAAACGGAGAAATTTTCCGCATGGTTCATACGTTCAAAGGTCTTTTCAACCAGTTTGAAATGCGACATACGGGAGAGTGCCTTCATCAAACCGAATCCCTGCAGGCCGACGTAAGGCGGCGCCAAAAGCCGACGGACCGGGAGGACTTTTCCGGGTATTTGCCGGTGTCCGATCTTCTGGAGGCTCTGGAAGCGGACCGGCGAATTCTCAGAGAATCTCTGGGGGAGGAGTTCTTTTCCGGAAAACGAACCCTGACTGTACCTGCGGAACGCGTCCGCGATCTTATTCACTCGGTCCAGGAGATGATCCACAGCCCGGAAACGGAAGACCGGCAGCATGAAAAACTTACATCCCTGCTCGAAAAGCTCAAAAGGATGCGGTACGTGACCATAAAGACTTTTCTGGTCAGGCATGCCGAATACCTGAAAAAAAATGCGGCACAAACCGGAAAATCAATCCATCCGGTAGAAATTGCAGGGGCGGATATAGAAGTGGATCCGGACAAAACCGGCCCGTTTATCGATTCCCTGGTACATGTGTTCACCAACGCCCTTGCCCACGGAATCGAACCCCCGGAAGAACGGGAAAAAGCCGGCAAGGACGAAAAAGGACGGATCTATTGCCGAATCCAATTCCGACAGGGCAGCCTGGTGATCCGTATCGGTGACGACGGCCGGGGAATAGACCGGACTGCCCTGGCAAAAAACGCAGTTGAAGCGGGAGCCATCAGCCCGGACCGGATGGAAAACCTCACAGACCGGGAACTTGTGCATCTGATCTTTTCCGATGCAGTCACCACGACACCGGAAGCCGACCGTCTCTCCGGAAGAGGTATCGGACTGGAGGCGGTCCTGTGTGAAACACAAAAACGGAACGGAACGGTTGAAGTCGTCAGCCGGGACGGCAGAGGAACAGAGTTCATCTTTTCTCTGCCCTTCGGCGACGGAGTAACAAATCCGGAGCAGGCCGCTGCCGGCACACGGCCCGATCCGGAGAACGCAGACCGATTCCACAGAAAGGCAAAACAATGAATTCTCTATCCGTAATGATCGTGGATGATTCCGCGACCACCGTACAAAAACTTTCAAACATCATGGAAACACTGGGATACCGGGTAACCGGAACCTGTGATACCGGTAAAAAGGCATTTGAAGAATATATCCGGCTCAAACCCGATCTTGTCACCATGGACATTACCATGCCGGACATGGACGGCATAACCGCCACCCGGGAAATCCTTTCGGCCCACCCGGAGGCCCTGATCGTCATGGTGACCTCCCACGGCCAGAGACAGGTGGTCATCGATTCGGTGGAAGCCGGCGCCAAAAGCTATATACTCAAACCCTTCAACCAAGCCAAAGTGCAGGAAACCATTGAAAAGGTCCGGGAAAAATACCTGGATTCCTGACAGGGAAGATAGCTGCCTTTGAGATATCATAAGGGTTTTATCCCTTTTGAAAAACATTTCTGCCGTAAACGCCTGAAATAAAGAGAAGGAACGGATCGTTACTATAACCGTTTTTGGCCTGAGTCTGGAAACTGATTATAGGATCTTCCAGTCATCAGTTGAATTTCTTTGTAAACAACCAAGCTTTTATATGTACACGATCTCTTTACAGAAACCGCCAAAATATTTTTTGCATTCGCTCGGAATTTCATGTAGTTCTAAATGAAG
>CAYFVA010000245.1:0-3848 GCA_964346265.1 uncultured Desulfobacterales bacterium | reverse complement strand
CGAGATTTTGTTGCCAACAAATCGCCCGGTATGATATATACTGTTGCTATGTCAACTGCAATCATACCAGCCAGATACGGCTCCAAAAGATTTGAAGGCAAGGCGCTCGCACCGATCAACGGCATGCCGATGATTCTGCACGTCTGTCAGCGGGCCGAGCTTGCGCGCAATATATCGAGGGTGGTGGTCGCCACGGATGACATTCGTATATCCGAAGCGGTCAAGACCTTTGGCGGAGAGGCCGTCATGACGTCTCCGGTGATGAGAAGCGGGACGGACAGAGTCGCTCAGGCCGCGCATATGCTCGGTTTGCCCGATGATGAGGTGGTGGTTAATATCCAGGGGGATCAGCCCGCTTTTGACCCCGGATGCCTGGACAGTCTCCTGGGACCCTTTCAGCAGGACCGGAGTGTGTACATGGCCACCCTTGCCTGCAGGATTTCAGATGTTCGGCAGATGTCGGATCCCGATTGTGTGAAGGTGGTCTTTGATCATAAAGGCGACGCACTTTATTTTTCAAGGGCCCGGATCCCCTGGCCCAGGGATGATGATGCCTTTGCCTTGGGATACAGGCATCTCGGTTTTTATGCCTATACCAACCGGTTTCTGCAACAGGTTGCCGATCTCCCGTCCGGGACGTATGAGCCGATTGAGAAACTCGAGCAGCTGAGGGTACTCGAGTTCGGATATAAAATCCGGGTTGTGGTGACGGAGGAGGATTCTCCCGGGGTCGATCGGCCCGGCGACATTCAAAAAATTGAAGATTTTCTTTCGGATTAGTTCTTCCCGGATGTATTATACACCATACCAATCATATCAATTCAGATCCGTCATACGCCTTGAACCGGAAACTCTGGATCGGCTGATCGACCTTTTCAGCCCGGACAAGGCCTCCGGGGCACAGGAAACCCCATCCGGTACCGGCAGGGAGGTGCTGTCGGGAAGGAGGGCCGTTCGGTTTGCGGAACTTCCCGAGACAGGACCCGTGGCGGTCAAAACCTATGCGAGAGGGGGGCTGATACGGCACGTTCTTAGGGACCGGTATCTTTACACCGGAAACAGCAGGCCGGGGATCGAGTTCAATCTTATGTCCCTTGCCCGCAAAGCCGGAATCAACGCTCCAAGACCGATTGCGTATGTCACCAGGGGAAAGCTGTTTTACAGGGGATGGCTGATTACCCGTCAAATACAGGCAAACGAGAGTTTTGCCGCATTGTGTTCGGATCAGCGGGAAAGAGCCATCAAACTGAAGCCGTTGGTGTGTAAAAGTATACAAAGGCTCGTGGAAAAGAGAATTTTTCATGTGGATCTCCATCCCGGCAATGTACTTATAGACAGGGAGGATGTCCACTATATAATCGATTTCGACAAGGCCTGTTTTTATTCAGGAAGCCGGGAAAGCCTTGCCGAAAAATACAGGAGAAGATGGAAAAGGGCGGTGAAAAAACACGGGCTGCCTGAAGATTTTGCCGTCCTCGATATCGAGAGGTTTTATTCCTAAATGTACTGGCTCTTGTCCGGAAAAATCCCGTTTTTATGAAGATTCTGGTGATCAAACTCGGGGCCCTGGGAGATGTGATCAACACCCTGCCGGTGGTGGTGAATATGCACCGCCATTTCAACGCGGAAATTCACTGGCTGGTGGCCCCTCTCAGTCTTCCCATTCTGACAGGACACCCTTCGGTCGGCAAAACCGTTGTATTTGACAGGCGGCGGCTGAAGGAAAGCCTGCCACAACTGCTGCGCGCCATCCGGGCCACGGAATATGATATCATAATCGATTTCCAGCGGATTTTGAAATCGGCCCTTTTCTGCATGGCGGCAAGGGGGAGAAGGCGAATCGGGTTTGATACGAACAGATGCAAGGAGATGACAGGCCTTTTCCCGTTTGAGCGCATACCGCCCGGTGATCCGGATTCTCATATGCTGACGCAGTACATGGAGTTCGGTGAATACCTGGGAGTTCCCTGCAGCCGGGTATCCTGGAATATTCCCCGGTTTGAAAACCATGGTCTCCAACTGCCTGCCGAATATATCGTTTTGAACATCGGCGCCACCAAGCAACCCAATCGGTGGCCGTCTGATCGTTTTGCCGAACTTGCGGACCGGATTCATGAAAGTTTCCGTATGCCCTGCGTCATCACCGGGGGACCTGAAGACCGGGGCGATGCGGTCGTGGTTCAAAACCGGGCACGATCGGAAATCATCAACCTGGCCGGCCGGACCTCTCTTACGGAACTGGTGGAAATCATCGCCCGGGCCGAATGCGTCATAACCGCGGACACCGGCCCGATGCACTTGGCTTGCGGTCTTGGGACAAACCTTATCGCCCTGTTCGGACCTTCTGATCCTTCAAGGACCGGGCCTTTCAGGGGAACGGTCATCAAATCACGTGTGCCGTGCGGACCTTGTAATAAAAAAGAATGCAGTACTCCGGTATGCATGGAACGGATCGGAACCGGTGAAGTGATGGACCGGCTGGCCGGAATACTCCATATGTCTTGACACGGAGCGGTGGAAAAAAGACGGGATGGCGGTCCGCAGGAATTACAGCAGTCCTTCGGCCGCTTCAATGACGGTTTCGGCCGGAAGGTTCATGCAGGCCTCGGTTCTGTTGGGGCACCGGTTACTGCCGTGTCGCCTGCAGGGTTTGCAGGACAGGGTCTCATCCTGGACCACTACGGCATGCGGATTCTGCCAGGGCCCGAAACCGAATTCCGGCGAGGTTGCACAGAAAACCGCCACCATGGGTTTTTTGAACGCTGAAGCCATGTGAAGGGACATGCTGTCGTTGCAGAGCACAAGAGTGCTGCCGGAGATAATGTACATGGTTTCGGAAAGAGAAATTTTTCCTGAACAATCGATCACGTCAAGTCCGGAGCTGATACGCCTGCAGGTTTCCATGTCCGCTTTTCCGCCCACAAGGACCACCTTCAGCCCCTGATTTAGAAAATGCTGACAGGTCTTTCTGTACTCTTTCCAGGACCATTGTTTGGTTTTCCATGCGCTTCCGGGTGCCATTGCGATGAAACCGGCCTCTTCGGGCAGGGTTTCAGCAGTTTCAAAAGAGAGGTTTTCCCGGGCCGGAGGGTAGAGTCTCAGATCCGGATCCAGTTTTTTTCTGTCAATATCCTTGTACAGAAGCGAGAGATTGCGCAGGGCGGCATGCCCGTTCAAGTCCTTTTTTCTTCTGTCGGAATACAGGAAACTCATCTTTGCGTCCCTGAACCCGATCCGTTCAGGAACGCTTGAAAGATAAAGCAGCATGGCGGTCCGGTGGGACCTGTGCAGAGAATATACTTTGTCAAAAGAGAAGGCCTTGAGGGTTTTTGCTTTTTTGAAAAGGCCGGTGATATTTTTTTCCGCTCCCCGCTTGTCAAACGTCATAATATGGTCTACAAGGGGGTCGTTTTCGAACAGACCCGCGGCAAGAGGAGTGGTCATGACGGACAGCCGTGCTTGGGGGTAAATTTGTTTGATTCCGGGGATAACCGGTGTTGAAAGTATGGTATCCCCAAGAAAGCTGAGCTGGACAAGAAGGATGTTCATAATAGATCTGGTATCTTTTATCCGTTATTGTGGATTTATGGACACACTAACGGGAAGTGATGTATAATTCAATTAAAATTCGGATCGGCGCAAAAACGAACCGAACAGAGGGTAGACCACGGATGGCCAAATTTCAAGCCTTTTTTTCCGGGTGTGACATGCCGCCGAACTTTTGGCGGAAAGTTTCTTGAAGCGGTTCCTGACTGAACAGGACTGCAAACCAAATAAAGACTTGTAGATTTATAAATGATTGATAACTTGTTCGTTTTTGTGTATAGTTCAAAGATTTTTACTGAGTC
>CAYFVA010000244.1:0-3883 GCA_964346265.1 uncultured Desulfobacterales bacterium | reverse complement strand
TATTTGAATTCATTTCATACGCTATGGTATAGTAGTTTGTCAACCTGGAAAAGGAAGGACACACGTTATTCTAACCATTCGGCCGGGGTGTGAAACAGGCATGATCAAAAAAAATATCAGTATAATCGGCGTACCAATGGATTTCGGACAGCTTCACAGGGGAGTGGATATGGGGCCTGCGGCTCTTCGATACACCAAACTTGTCACAAGCCTGCGGGAGTTGGGCCACAATGTTGACGATCTCGGTGATATCGAGGTGCCGGTCCGGGATCCGGGGGATGATGAAAAGGGAAAGGTGTATACGCAAGAGATTGCCCGGATATGCGAGGCCATATATTCCGCCGGCAGAAAAGCTGTATCCCGGGATCGGTTTCCGCTTTTTCTCGGCGGGGATCATTCCATTGCCATGGGTACCGCAGGCGGCGTTTCCCATGATGGGAACACGGGCCTTTTGTGGATCGACGCCCATGCGGATTTCAATACCCCTGACATTTCACCCAGCGGCAATATCCACGGCATGCCCCTTGCCGCCCTCACCGGAGAGGGGGATGAACGGCTGGTGAACATCGGCAGACAGGGAGCCAAGATCTCCCCGGAAAACGTGGTGATCATCGGGGCCCGGTCCTTGGACCTGCAGGAAAAAAAACGGCTCAAAAAGAGCGGGGTAACCGTCTTCACCATGCGGGATATTGATGAACAGGGGATCAGTTCGGTGGTGAACAAGGCGCTGATGAAATTCGTACACCTCAAACGCCTGCATATGAGTCTCGACATGGACGCCCTGGAGCCCGAGGAAGCTCCCGGAGTGGGAACCCCTGTGCCGGGCGGCCTTTCCTACAGGGAAGCCCATCTGGTAATGGAGATCGTTTCTGATACAGGGAAACTCACCTCTCTGGATCTTGTGGAGATCAATCCGATCCTTGACCAGAGAAACAAAACCGCCATGCTGGCGGTGGACCTTGTGGTCTCTGCACTGGGAAAGAGTATTTTGTGAGCCTGGCTGAATATCTTCACGCGCTGAAAAACCACAAAGGCTTTGCCGGGGATATCGTATGCCACCGGATTCTGCCCGAACGGGAACCTGAATTTTCCAAAGAGGACGGGTCGTTGCCGGCAAGGCTGTACAGCCTGTGCAAACGCATGGGAATCGACCACCTGTACCGGCATCAGCAACAGGCGGTCGAGCGGATTCTCCAGGGACACCACACGGTCATTTCCACCCCTACTGCAAGCGGAAAGAGTCTTGTGTACAACCTGCCGGTGATGGAAGCTCTGCTGGAAAACCCGTGTTCCCGGGCCCTGTACCTTTTCCCTTTAAAAGCCCTTGCAAGGGACCAGCTCGAATCGGTCAGAACCTGTCTTGAAGCTGCCCGGAAAGAATACTCCCAACAAAGGCGCTTTTCAGCAGAGGTTTATGACGGAGATGTCACATCCCACCATAAGAGCCGGATCCGGCACAATCCCCCCAACATCGTGATGTCCAACCCGGAAATGCTGCACATGGCCATGCTGGCCCATCACCACTTGTGGAAAGAGTTCTTCTCCAACCTTCGATACGTGGTGGTGGATGAGGTCCATACCTACCGGGGGGTGATGGGGTCGAACATGGCGTGGGTGTTCCGCCGGCTCAAGCGGGTATGCGCCCATTACGGGGCAAATCCGACGTTTGTGTTCTGTTCCGCCACCATTGCCAATCCGGCTGAACTTGCAGGAGAACTCACCGGGTTGCCGGTGAAGGTCGTGGATCAGAGCACGGCCGGAGCCGGCAAGAAGAACGTGATCCTCATGAAAGGGCTCAACGGGGCCGCCGGGACCGCCATCGACCTTCTTCACGCGGCAGCCCACAGGGGCTTGAGAACCATTGTGTACGCCCAGTCCAGAAAGATCACCGAGCTGATCGCCATATGGGCCTCCAGGCGGGCCGGAAAACTCTCCGAGAAGATCAGTGCGTACCGGGCCGGTTTTCTGCCGGAAGAGAGAAGGGAAATCGAAAGACGGCTTGCCTCCGGTGACACCCTTGCAGTGGTGTCCACCAGTGCGCTCGAGCTGGGGATCGATATCGGTTGTCTCGATCTTTGTATCCTTGTGGGGTATCCCGGGACCATCATGTCCACGTGGCAGCGGGCCGGACGGGTCGGCAGAGGAGGGCGGGAGTCCGCCACCATTTTTGTGGCCCATGAAGACGCTCTGGACCATTATTTTGTGAACAATCCGTCCCGTCTGTTTGATATGCCGCCGGAACAGGCCGTGATCAACCCGGAAAACCATATGATCATGAAGCGTCACATCGAATGCGCGGCAGCGGATCTGTCCCTGCACAAAAGTGAGCCGTTGATGCGGAATCCGGCTGTTGGGAAAGCTTGTGAGTTGCTCACCCACGAGGCAAAGCTTCTAAAGAGCGCGGACGGGAGTGTGTGGCACGCCGCCCGTAAGTCCGTTCACCGGCATGTCACCTTGCGGGGAACAGGGACAAGGATTCCCATATTCCTCAAAGAGACCGGCCGGGTTCTCGGGGAGGTGGACCGGTTCCGGGCGTTTCACGAGGTCCATGAAGGCGCGGTCTATCTGCACCACAAGCAGAGTTATCTGGTCACAACTCTTGACCATGAAAAAGGATTTGTCGAGGTCGAACCCAACCGCACCGATTATTACACCCGGGCGAGATCGGACAAGAACACCGAGATCATCGAGGTTGAAAAGACACGGAAGCTGTGGAACACAAGAGTGGGGCTCGGGCGGCTCAAGGTCACGGAAACGGTGACCGGGTATGAAAAAAAGCGGGTATCCAACGGAAAATCCCTGGGTGTGGTGCCCCTGGATCTGCCGGATATCGAGTTTGAAACCGAAGGCCTGTGGATTGAAATCCCGGATACAGTCAAGGACCGGGTGGAGAAGAAAAAAATGCATTTCATGGGCGGGATCCACGCCATGGAGCACGCCGCCATCGGCATACTCCCCCTTCTGGTGATGACGGACCGGAACGATCTGGGGGGCATATCCATTGTGTATCAAGATCAGCTCAGGAAGGCTGCGGTTTTTGTCTACGACGGGATTCCAGGAGGTCTGGGCTTTTCCAGGCACGCATTTGAAAAAGGGGAAACCCTGCTTGAAAACACCCTGGCCGCCATCACCGGCTGCGGCTGTGAAACCGGATGCCCGGTGTGCGTTCATTCTCCCAAGTGCGGTTCCGGCAACCGGCCCATTGATAAAAAAGCATCCCTTTCCATTCTCAAGCTGATGAAAAACGGAAAAACAGGAACCGCTCCTGAAACCACTCCTGAAATCGGAATATCTTCGACCACTCAAAAAAAGGAGAATTTCGGGCCCCGGGCTGTTGAATACGGCAAGGCGGGCCGGTTCGCCGTTCTGGATATTGAAACGAGACGGTCTGCCGAAGAGGTCGGCGGATGGGGAAGGGCGGACCGGATGGGCATGAGCTGCGCCGTACTGTATGATTCCTCGGCGGACCGGTTCAACGAATACCTGGAAGAGGATATTGAAAAACTGGTGCGGGATCTTGCAAAAATGGATCTGGTGGTGGGGTTTAACCTGATTCGGTTTGACTACAAGGTGCTCTCCGGAATTTCCGATTTCAACTTTTCCCATCTTGCCACCCTTGACATGCTGGACGAGATCCACAAAAAGCTTGGGTACAGGCTCTCATTGGACCGGCTGGCAAAAGAGACCCTGAACAGCAACAAGAGCGCGGACGGGCTTGCAGCTCTCAGATGGTGGAAACAGGGAAAGATCCGGAAAATTGTGGAGTACTGCATTCAGGATGTCAAGGTGACCCGGGATCTGTATCTTTACGGAAGAGAGCACGGGTATCTTTTGTTCCGGAACAAGGCGGGTATGCAGGTGAGGGTGCCGGCGGCCTGGTGAT
>CAYFVA010000243.1:0-3900 GCA_964346265.1 uncultured Desulfobacterales bacterium | reverse complement strand
AAGATCCAAAAAATAGTCAAAATCAAGCGCCGGGTTCAGGCCGCCCACGATATGAAGCTCATCCACGGGCTCATCGATTCTTTCCAGAATCCGTTTCTCGATCTCTTCGAGGGTATAGCAGTAAGCTCCTTTATCGGACCGGTCTCTGGCATATGCACAGAACAGGCATCTGTTTTTGCAGATATTGGTATAGTTCAAATGCTGATTGTAAACATAAAACGCTTTATCCCCGTGAATGCGCTTTCTGGCAAAATTTGCGATAATGCCGAGCCCGGTCAGATCACGGGTGTGAAAAAGAGAAATCCCGTCCTCCCTGGAAAGACGGGTTTGATTTCTTACCTTTTTAAAAACGGCTTCAAGTGCCGGGTCTGTAAATTGTACGTTCATTACCTCCGTTTTTTTCTCCTGACCACTTTTTTCTTTTTTTTGGGCGCACTTTCGGCGGAAGACTTCGCCGCTTGGGCCATATTCCAGGCCGGGTCGAACAGGTTGTTCTGAAAATAGGAGCATGCCGCGCGGGGGCATTTCAGTCCTTTTTCGCTCTCAGATACAGCAAACTCTACCAGATACGGGCTCTTGCACATGGGGCAATGAAAGTGATAGGGCATATCCCAGCTGACAAACCTGCAGTCCGAATCGGAACAGGCGTAATAGGTTTTGCCTTTTCCGGTCTGTTCGGTTTTCACTGTACCGGTTTCGCACAGGGGGCAGGGCATTTCAAGCTCGCTTGACAAGGCTTCGATTCTCGCCTCGATGTCATCGTCATCCTTTGATGCCTCGTCTTCCCGGCTTTTTTTCTCCTCTTTTTCATGGGTGCGTTCATATTCTTCCTGTTTTGCTTTCAGCCGCTCTTCCATCTCCTTTAATTCGGCTTCACGGGACGCCATTTCCGCTTCCCGCTCCTTCAGTTCCCGCTCTTTTTTCTCCGCTTCTTTTGCAGCTTCCTGTACCGCTTTCAGCTCTTTTTCCCTGTCCTCCAGTTCCTTTGCCTTGCGCTCGGCTTCCTTTGCCGCCTCTTCCGCCTCTTTTACTTTCTCTTCTCTCTCGGACAGCTCCCGGGCTTTGTCTTCGGCTTCCTTCAAGGCTTTTTCCGCATCTTCAAACTCTTTTTTCTGCTGGTCAAGCTCTTCTTTGGAAGGTCCTTTGTCGAATATATTTTTGACTTTCAGGCTCTCCTGGGAATCCTGTGCCGATTTGTCGCTCTTTTTTCGTTTAAACAGCTTGGACAGCCTGGATATGTTCTCTTTTTTCAGTTTTCTGGCCACATCCCTGGACCCGGTGTCAAGGGATCTGAAATCCAGTTGGGAAGCCTCTTTTTCGGCTTTTTCCTTTGTGACTTTCACACCGCTGTTTTTCAAGGTCTTGGCAAAGACTTCCTTGGCCTGCTCCAGGGTTTTCCTCTCCGTGAGCACCTCTTCATTGATCTGCAGGACAAAGGCAATCAGGTTCAGCCCCTGCATGCCCGGAAACATGTTGTCCAGAAACGCCACCATTGTATAGGCGGACACTTCCGCCATCAGTTCATTCTTCTCGTCCAGATGGATATACCCCCGCCGGATCACCGAATCAATGGCCTCGTTCAGATGTTCATCCCCCTGAAGGCCGATATCTCCAAGCTCTTCTTTCAATGACTGCAATGTGTATCGTTCAGGCGGTGCATCCACATACTGTTTGATTTCCCTTTCCCGTTCCACCACGACATGGATGCAGGCGATTGTGGGAAGATTGTACGACATAAGGGCGAGACCGGAATCCACATCAATCAGGGAGGTAATTTCATTTGCAAGAATTTCATCCAGCTGTTCCTGCACATATTCATAACTCAACTCATTCATTGTTCATCCCCTGGTTGATTTCATCTATCACGCCGGCAAGTTCGGATGCTTTTTCCGCAAACCCGTCCGGGCGGTCCTGATCATGGATTCCGTTTTGATCCGCAGAGGAATCCGTCCCCTCTTCTTCCTCAGGTAATGGAGAGGACAGATCAAGGCATTCCCCTTTGCTGTCAAAAACAATGGAAAGGGGGACTTTTACATCAAAAGTAAACGTGTATGCGACCTTTTCTTTGTAAACCACGAGACCGCCGTTTCTGTAATCCACCTCGTCCCGGATAGCCAGCCCGAACTTCTCATACAGAAGCTTTTCAATGGATTCCCAGTTCAACTCCGCATTGATGGTGTCGATGAATTCCTTTTCACTTTCCTGGATGGTATCCTGGTTTACAATTTTCATTGTTTACATCTCCTGCTCAAAAATTGACACAAGCTCCCGGGCGATATTCATATATCTTACCGCAGCCAAACTTTTCAGATCCAGCAGTGCGGCCGGCATCCGACGGGTGACGGTCAAATTCACACTGTCATGTTCCGGCATAAATGACCGGAAGACGAGATCTTGTATGCCGTCCGCCAGATGCTTTGTTACAAACCCATCAAATGAAGATCGGCTGTCCGGGCACCGGTTGAACACGATACCCGCCAGTTTCAGCGGCAACCGGTGTGTATGCCGAATATGGCGGACAAGCTGCAGAAGGCGGCCGAATTCGTCATTAAACTCCTCCCGGTCCGCCATCACCGCAAGAATCCAGTCCGATGCCGCAAGGGAAGCAATACTCAAATATTCGTATGAAGACGGCGCATCCAGAAGGATATAGTCATACTCTCCTGCCACTTCACCAAGAAGCAGCCTCAGTATTTTCTGATTATCCGTGCCCCCGGAAAGCTTCCGGGCGGCATGAAAAAGATCGATACCAGAAGGGATCATATCCAGGTATGGAAGCAGGGTGGGCCGGATCACATCTTGTATCCAGGCCCTGCCCGAAAAAAGAGAGGCCATATCCGGCTTTGAGGCCGGCTCTATCCCGGGCATCCAGGCAGTTGCACTTGCCTGGGGATCGCAGTCCACAAGCAGTATTTTCCTTTCAAACAAGGCAAGAGATGCGGAAATATTTACGGCGAACACGCTTTTTCCGCATCCGCCCTTTTGACCTGAAATTGTGATTGTTGTTCCCATATCCTACATTCATACCACAATTTGTGTATTTTTCAACCACCAGCTCCATAAAAGGGAACATTGCATTTATTTATCTTATATATCATAATAGGCCCATTCATCAACCGTATTGAAAAAGGGGCCTTCTTGGCAAAACTTTCCATATCCATGCAGGGCATTGAAGAGGCGGTAACCGGCCTCAACTACAAACAAAGCTCCGTGAAGTACAAAGCGTTGTCTGCAATCAAATCGTATTATACCTCTGAAGAATCCATCAGCTCTCTTTCCTCCATTGATACGGATGAACTGATCAAACGGATATGGAATATCGGTGATTCGGAAGTCTCAAAAATCCGTGCCAAACGGAGAAACTTTTTCAGCATCCGCTCTTCCATTCAGAAAGACTTGAAAGAACTGGCGGAAAAAGAGGGCAACTCCGAAAACATCACCATCACCAACGCCAATATATTCGATATGACGGAAGAGGCCAAGAACAGCCTTTTGAGTTCATTCAGCAGCGCACTGAGCTCCAAGGAAATGGATATCGATCAGGTAACGGATATACTCGGCGCACTCAACGAATTTATCGATCAATGGGAACTGGAAAAGGGAGATGACGCCCCTGAAGATCTCCTCTCTCAACTCAAGCAGCTTTTAAATAAAGCGGCAAAAGATTTTTTCTCAGATACGGAAGGCGTGGACTCCTCAGATGAAACCGAAGAGGTGGATGAAACCGATGAGGACACGGAAGTCGAGGAAATCGATGAAGACGAGGAGCTCGAGGAGGTTGATGAAATCGACGAGGATACCGAAGAAATCGAGCTGGACGAGGATGAGGATCTCGAAGAAGTAGACGACACAGAAACGGAAGATGAACCGGACACGGAAGAGATCGACGAGGATACCGAA
>CAYFVA010000242.1:0-3903 GCA_964346265.1 uncultured Desulfobacterales bacterium | reverse complement strand
ATGAGCTTGGAAATGCCGATTCCGTATTTGCGGTCGGATTTGCGGTCCCAGTGATGAAAGGTGACATATGCATACAGATCGGAAACGGTCCGTTCCGGGAAATGGCTGATCAGCCGGCCGTTTTTGATGATCGATACAAGCGGAAGATAGATGGTGTTGTACCAGTCTTCGGCCGCCTTTTTAAAATCCGCGCCCTTTCCAGGGACGCGGTTCAGATACTCCATGTGCCGCTTGATCTGGTTTTCCAGGTACCGGTACTTTCCCACCTCGGTCAACGTGATGTCACCGGTCAGCCCGGTATTTTCGTAAAACTCGAGCCGTTCCCGGTACAACAGATTTTCAAACGTATTTTTGGCGGACAGGACCTCGGTGACTTTGGCCTCGATTTCATCCCGGCCGATTTCCTTTGCAGCCGCCACCCGGTGATTTCCATCCAGTATATAGTAATCGTTGCGGATCTGGTACAGCTTGACCGGGGGCATGGGCTTTTTACCGACCATGGCGTTTTTAATTCCCTGGAACCGTTCGTTGCCTTCCCGGTTTTTCAGATGAAACCGGTTGTCAAAGTCCTTGTATCTGCCGACACTGCCGACGATGTCATCAAGCCTGACATACTTGAGGCCGCGGTCCACAAACTCGACATCCTCTTCTGCTGCCTGCTCTTCATTAAAGGACTTGACCTGGTTCTGCGGGCTTTCCTCTGCATGGTACTGGAACAGCTTTTTTAAAAAACTTTTCATCTCCGGCTTCCGGTTCGGGTATCAACAAACTGATTTTTTCGTTTCGTACATTAATAGCACGATCAAAGCATTTGTTAAAGTCCTTATAAAAATCCGGTAAAAACAGGACAAGTTACCATTTGAAATACGGATTTGTTTGATGCTATAGTAGCCTTTTTTTAACCGTGTTTTCGGAACGAGGAGAGAAATGGAACCTGAAATCAAAATCAGAGGCTATCATACGGATCTTTACCAGCATGTGAACAACGCCCGGTATCTCGAGTTCCTGGAAGAAGCCAGGTGGCAGCTCGTGGACGACTACCTGAACCAGGATTTCTTTTTCAACCAGGGATACTTCTTTTTCGTGGTGAATATCAACATATCCTACAAAGGCCAGGCCCGGATGAACGACGTGGTGACCATCAAGACAGGCCTTCTGAAAACCGGCAACAAGAGCGCGGTTTTCCGGCAATACGTGTTCAACAAAACCACCGGCACCATGTGCGCGGAAGCTGACATCACCTTTGTGATCGCGGACATGGAAGGAAAGGCCCTGAAACTCGAAGGAAACTTGAAAGAAATGATCGAAAAAGTTCCCCGTGTGGAAGACCTTGAATGGAGCGTGGACAACTGATGATCACGCTGATCGACTACGGGGCCGGCAATGTCAGGAGCGTGATCAACTCTCTTGCAAAGCTCGGCGAAACCGTCAAAACCGCCCGGTCCCGAGAGGACATTCTGGGGGCGGAAAAACTGATCTTTCCCGGAGTGGGCCATTACGGCAGCATGATCCGTATTCTGAAGGAAAAGGGATACTTTGATCCTCTCAAACAGTATCTTGAAGAGGACCGGCCGTTTCTCGGCATCTGTCTGGGGTTCCAGGCCCTTTTCCAGGGAAGTCAGGAATGGCCCGAAGACGGGGGGCTTGCCGTGTTCAAGGGAACGGTGGACCGGTTCACCACCGATCTTTCCGTGCCCCATATCGGGTGGAACCGGATCCGCATGAAAAAACCGTCCTCCCTGTTCAAAGGCATCGATTCGGAGGAAACGTTCTATTTCGTTCATTCGTACCACGTGGTGCCGGAAGATCCATCCGTGACGCTTACCACCA
Source organism: uncultured Desulfobacterales bacterium (assembly GCA_964346265.1). GTDB lineage: Bacteria > Desulfobacterota > Desulfobacteria > Desulfobacterales > Desulfobacteraceae > JAIPEK01. Next base: position 2,073 of record CAYFVA010000242.1, on the reverse strand, counting down.
CGGAATACGGATACCCCTTTGTCAGCGCGGTGCAGAAAGGCAACATCACCGGCACCCAGTTTCACCCGGAAAAGAGCGGCCAGGCCGGGCTTCAGATCCTGAAAAACTTTATTTCAACCGACGCTGAAACCGTGTCCCCGTGGACCGGCACGGCAAAAGGGGGGCTTGTCAAGCGGATCGTGGCGTGCCTGGACGTGAGATCCAACGATGACGGCGACCTTGTGGTCACCAAGGGGGACCAGTACGATGTCCGGGAGAAGGGCGACGTCCGGAACCTGGGCAAACCGGTGGAACTGGCCCGGGACTATTACGAGCAGGGGGCGGACGAAATCACGTTCCTCAACATCACCGGATTCCGGGATTTCCCCTTAGAAGACCTGCCCATGATCGAGGTACTCAAGAAAACCTCGGAGAATGTGTTCGTCCCGCTGACCATCGGCGGAGGCATCCGGGACTATACAGACGCTTCCGGCAGGACGTATTCGGCCCTCGAGGTTGCGGCGGCCTATTTCCGGGCCGGGGCGGACAAGGTATCCATCGGCAGTGACGCGGTGTATTCGGTCCAGGACTTTCTCGAAACCGGAAAAAAATCCGGCACGAGCGCCATTGAACAGATCTCCCGGGTATACGGAAACCAGGCCGTGGTGGTCTCTGTGGACCCGAGAAAAGTGTGGGTGAACTCCGGACAGGAGGCGCCCGGCCACCACGTGGTTCGATCCTCTGAAACCGGACCCGCAGGCGAGAGGTTCTGCTGGTACCAGTGCACGGTCAAGGGCGGCCGGGAAGGACGGGACATCGACGCGGTGACCTTTGCAAAAGCATGCGAGGACCTTGGCGCAGGCGAAATCCTTCTCAACTCCATTGACCGGGACGGCACCAACTCGGGGTTTGATCTCGAACTTGTCAATGCGGTGAAAGATGCGGTCTCGATCCCGGTGATCGCCTCCAGCGGGGCGGGATGCGAGCAGCACTTTCACGAGGTGTTCACTGAAACCCGGGCGGAAGCCGGGCTTGCCGCCGGAATTTTTCACAGAAAAGAGGTCCCCGTGCAAAAGGTGAAACAATATCTCAAGGATCACGATGTAGCGGTCCGACATACGGGTATTTACCCATGGATACAATAAACAGGGATGCACCCGAAGACATCCGGCTTGCAAAACCCCCCGGCATGGCCGGGGTTTTCACAAAAGGGTTTTTCCTGTCCCTTTTGCGGCCGGGTGCCGGGAAAATCCGGAAAAATCCGGAAAAGGCCGGTTTCCGGCTGGACAATGTCCGGATCCAGCCCGGACGGGTGGCACAGTATGCCCGGGTCTGCGGGTTTTCCCCGGATGAAGACACGGTGCCGGTGACCTTCTGCCAGACCCTTTTCACCTCTCTTATGGGCCATTACTTCACATCCGGATTCTTTCCGGCAAGCCCCATGGGCCTGATCCACGTCCGGCAGATGTGCGAACGCATTCAACCGCTCCGGTCCGGGGAGATTGTGGATCTTTTTCTTGCCATGGATTCGGCGGAAACCGTGGAAAAGGGACTCGAGATTACGTTCCGCCAACAGGTGTCCGCCAAAGGGGAACTTGTCTGGAAAGGCAGTTCCACCTTTCTTCTCAAGCGAAAAGGATACAGGGGACAAAAAAAGGAGAAAGAAGCAGAAGAGGAGCCAAGGTTTTCCCGTCTTTCCTCCTTTGACGTCCCTTCCGGCACGGGCCGGCGGTATGCAGCCGTATCCGGGGACTATAATCCCCACCATATATCCGGCATTGCAGCGAAACTCATGGGATTCAAGACCCCCATCGCCCACGGCATGTGGACCATGGCCCGGTGCGCGGCTGAAATCGAAACGCTCTTTGATTCGGAAACTGAAAACCAGGGATTTCAAATTACGGCTTCGTTCAAAAAGCCGGTGTTCATGCCGTCCCGGGTAACCCTTTCCTGCCGCCGGGATGCCGGAATCTCCTTTGTCCTTGAAAACGAGGAAACCGGAATCCCGCACATCCGGGGCCATGCCGCCTGACATTCACTCCAGAAGACCGGAAACGCCGCTTTTTTTCCTGTGTATTCCTTTTCGGATCCGGG
>CAYFVA010000241.1:0-3927 GCA_964346265.1 uncultured Desulfobacterales bacterium | reverse complement strand
GACGGCAGGCTGCCGGATTTTATGAATGAGTGAATCTGTGGTTGCCAAAACAAGCGAAGTTTTTTATACATTCAAGTAAACAGTGGATTATCGAGCTGAATAGATACGACTTTTATAGAAGTGTCCTCCCCATTAAAACCCGGGCAGCTTGAACTTCATGGTCACCTCGCCCGTATCTTTGTCAAGCCGGATCATTTTATTGTCTTTATCCGTTTTTTCCAGGGTTTTGCCGGTGGCCATCTCGAAAAGTCCTCCGATAAACGCCATTCCGGTGTTTAACACTTCTTCGACTTTTTCAGGGGGCTGTTCGGCAAATACAGTGGATTCCTCTTCTTCGGAAGGTTCGGGAAAATCCCTGTCCCGTTCCGCCGTATCAAGCCGGCTGTCCGAGGCGGACCCGGATTCTAACGAGCCTTGAGGTGCCATTGTTTCCATGTTTTCGTCTTTGCCGTCTTCCCCGTATTCTTCCGCATCATAGGCAACACTTTTTTCCGCCGGGTGTAACACTTCCGGGTTCAGGTAATGGGGCGTATCTTCAGGGATTTCTTCGGGTTCCGCCTGTTCGGAGGAGACCGGTTCGGGCTCTTCCTCCATCATTTCGCGCAGCCGGTTCATCATTTCAGCCCGTTTTTCCCTTGAGAACTCCACCATGTCCGTGGTTCCGTCGAAAACTCCCTGGAAGAGATCGGTTTTAAGCTGAATTCCCGCGTAAATTTTTTCTTCTATGCTGAATTTGGCAATCAGGTTGATGACATTTACGGTCCCACTTTCCTGGCCGATCCGGCTGACCCGGCCGATGCGCTGGTTCAGCTTCGCCGGGTTCCATGGCAGTTCAAAGTTGATGACGCAGTCGGCAGCCTGGAGGTTCAGGCCGGTACCTCCGGCGTCCGTGGAGAGAAAAACCCGGCATTCGGGATTGTTCGTGAATTCATCAATCAGATCCTGGCGGCGTTTCACGGGTATTTTTCCCGAAAGTTCCACAAATGGAATGCCTGCATTGGACAGATGCCTGGCGATGAGATAGGTCATGGTGGTCCATTCGGAGAATATCACGATTTTTCTTTGCTCTTCTATTGCAAGATCTGCCAGGATGGACTCGAGTTCTTTCAGTTTGGGGGAAATGTGGGTTTTGCGGTCGATCAGGTACGTGGAATTGCAAACCTGGCGCATTTTGAGCAAAAGCTCCTGAATCCGCCTCAGGTCCATCGGTGTCAGGAATTTTTTGTTGATCAGCGGCAGCAGAGACTGGACGTATCCGCTGTGGATCTTGGACTGCCTGTCTTCAAGATCGATGTAATAATTGTTTACGATTTCATCCGGCAGCTGGTCAAGCACGTCTTTCTTTTTACGGCGAATGACGATGGATTGAAGATCCCGGTGGAGCTTGTCCAGGTTCCGGTATCCGATGATTTTCCCCTTTTTCTTTCTGTCGAGCATGAAGTGATCGGCTGCAAACGCCCACAAAGGAGACAGCAGGTCCGGATCCAGAAACTGTACGATTGAATAGACATCCTCCAGCTTGTTTTCAAGAGGAGTGCCCGTCAAAACCATGGCATGCTTTCTGGGCAGTCTTTTCACGGCATCCGCGGTTTTGGTGTTAAAATTTTTAATTCTCTGGGCTTCGTCCAGGATAATGATATCCGGCTTGAATCTTTTGATCGGGCCGATATCCCGTAAAACAGCCTCATAGTTTGTGATTTTGAACAGGGCCGGATCCGTTTCATAGGTTCTGCGCCGTGCCTGTGCACTTCCGGCTATGATCACACCCTTCTCGTCGGTGAACCGCTCGATCTCCCGCTTCCACTGCTCTTTCAGGGAAGCCAAAGTAATCACAACCACCCGGGAGAAGTCGAATATCTCTTTTTTCAGGATCGATGCGGCAATGGCCTGCAAGGTTTTACCGAGGCCCATTTCGTCTCCGATCAGGGCGGCCTTTTTAAACAACGCAAACCTGACCCCTTCTTCCTGGTAAGGATACAGCCGGGTTTTGATGCATGAAAAATCCGGCTCCCCCCTTTTTGAAAGCTCATCGAGCTGCCGTTCCATCCAGTACGTATCAAGCCTGTTTCTGACAGATTCCGAGATGCGGATCCGTTTGGAGGTGTCTGACAGATCCAGCAAAGGGGTGAAGTTTTCAAGATCTTTTGATCGGAAGAAACCGTTTTCATCAAAATATTCATTTATGGCGGACCGGATCTCTTCGGGCTCGTTTTCAAGATTTTCACAAAACACGCGCGGGCACTCTTTTGCTGAATCCCAGAAGATGTCCACAAAAGGGAAGGTTTCCTTTGACACTTCGGTTTTCAAGTCTTTGCGTTTTTTCAGAAGGTGATGGACCGCGATAAGATGTTTGCAGGTTTGAAGGCGGTTGTTTGTAAAATCCGGGCAGGAGCAGTGACCGGTCCCTTTCACCGGGTCATGGACGGTCACTGTATACTCTTTTCCGTTTGCCGTTTCAATCAGATGTTCCCCTTTGAGCATGTCCGAGGTGGTGATCTCAAAATCGTCGGTTTTGGCCCGCTTATGACGATCTTCCATGGCCTGGTTCCGTATCTCTTCCTCGGTCAGGTAAAGTGGCTGCTCGTCTTTTATTTCGGGCCGGATCTTCGAGTCCGGCTTTACATTAAAGGAGATATCGAGAAGTGCCGCCACGGTATGTTTGCATCCCGTGTTCGGATAGGGGCAGTTGCAGGAAGTCTCCATTGATTCCCCGTTGAACCGGATTTCGATGGCGTAATCTCCGTAACTGCCGTCCACTGCATATTCGAATACATTCGCTTTCGGGTCGTGGAATTTTTTTACGCAGGCCCCGTGTTCAAACAGACGTTCTCCGCGTTTGAAGATAAGATTGGTGTCAGCCACTTGCTTTTTTATATGGTCCGGAGTCAACATTCCTTATTTTTCCTTTGATAAAATGGTTTGGGTCAACATTTTCACATTTTTTATATTTTTTTGTGATAAATTTCAATCATCAATTCAACTATGGTATGGTAGTGGCTCGGAATGACTTGAAAACGGACAAGGAGCGGGACCTCATGAAATTGTTCGACGCACATTGTCATCTGCAGGCCTTTGCGTTCAAGCGCAGGATGCCCGGTGTCATGGCAAGGGCTGCCGAGGCGGGCGTGACCCGGATGGTGTGCTGCGGGACCGCACCGGATGACTGGCAGGAGGTCAAAGAGATTGCCCGCGCTTATGAATCCGTGATCCCCTCTTTCGGGGTTCATCCGTTCTATATGGACAGGGCCGGGCAGGGGTGGCGGGATATGCTCCGGTCATACCTTGCAGAAGAGCCGGCCGGCATCGGGGAGATCGGTATTGATTTCTTGCGATCCGATCTGGATCGGGAGCTGCAGAAGTCGATTTTTACCGAACAGCTGGCCATGGCAAAAGAAATGTATCTGCCGGTATCCATTCATGTGAGAAAAGCATGGGACGCCCTGATCCATATTCTCAAGCGTATCGGCCCCCTTGAACCGGGCGGGGTGATTCATTCGTATTCCGGATCCGCAGACCTGGTTGAAGTCCTGGAACGGTACGGTCTGTATATTTCCTTTTCCGGGTCGGTGACAAGGCCCAAGGCAAAAAAGGTGAAAAAAGCACTTGCGGCGGTTTCCCCGGACAGGGTCTTGATCGAAACCGACAGTCCTGATATCCTGCCCACCATGCAGGATCATGACAAGGATGAGGCGAACGAGCCCTGCAACCTTCCGGTTGTGGCCAGAGCGGCTGCAGCGGTTCGGAACATCGGGGCTCAAGAACTTGCATTTCTGGCCTTTGAAAACGGAGAACGATTGTACGCCGGGGTGACGGGATAGATAATGCGAATTGATCTCCATTGCCATACAAAATTGATATACACGGTTGAAGAACTGGTGGTCGAGATCAAAAGCGGCAGGTTCAGACCGGAACGGATGAAAGGATAGA
>CAYFVA010000240.1:0-3939 GCA_964346265.1 uncultured Desulfobacterales bacterium | reverse complement strand
CCGCCGTCAAAGATCTTGCTGAAATCCGGCTTGAACAGCATGTCGAGACCTGCGCCGGCTCCCGGAAGGGTTATGCCCCTGACGAGAACGATAAGAAGAATAACGATCAGTATCGGCATGAAGATTTTGTTGGCTTTTTCAATACCGGCCTTGATCCCTGAGTACAGAACAACAAAACTGATGGCCCAGGCCAGGATCGTGGTGGCCACAATGATGCCCCGGAATCCGCCGAGCTGGAACGGACCGTCGGTCAGCCCCAGGAAATCCCCAACAAAAAAGGCTACGGTGTCATCCCCCCATGCAAGATTGAGGGAATATCCGGTGTAGGTGATGGCCCACCCGATAATCACCACGTAATAAACGGCAATAACAAAGCTGATCAGTACCTGCCACCAGCCGAGCCATTCCCAGTTCCTGTTCGCCTTGGCAAAACTCAAGGGGGATCCCCCTTTCATTTTATGGCCGAGGGTGAATTCCAGTATCAAAATCGGAATGCCGGCGGTTATCAATGCAAAAAAATACGGAATCAGGAAAGCCCCTCCTCCATTCTCAAAAGCCATGTAAGGAAACCGCCAGATATTGCCCAGGCCTATGGCCGAGCCCACTGCAGCGAGAATAAATCCGGCTCTCGTGCCCCAGGTTTCTCTCTTCATACGTTTACCTCCTTTACTCTTTGTTAGGGGTTATAAACTCCATTATGCCACATACCTTTCCATGAAGAACTGAAAGCAACCATATCCGCCAAAAGGAAGGATGTCAATCTCTAATTGCAGATCAACGCCCACCTGCATAGAGGATGGCCTGATAATACAGTCGCCGGGCGTGAATGCCGAAAACACCGATCTCTTCTTGTTACCGGCGCGGCATTATCCGAACAGATTGATATTGGGCCGCAAAGTGACTTCAGGAGGGGACTGGAAGACGGATTCCACTGAATTTTCAATGGAATCAAGGGTTCTGCAGGAGACGAGTTTTCTGAAAATGTCATGGCTGAACTTAAAATTGCTTGCAAAATAGGGGACCCATTTTTTAAACTGTTTCACTGCGGTTATTTCGTCAAAATGGGTAAACAGGAGATGCGCCATCCGCAAAGCGGTGTTGCGGTACAAATTTTCGGAAGACACCGGCATACCGTTGAGCGATGCAAAAATCCAGGGTTTGGCCACAGCCAGCCGGCCGATGGAGACACCGTCGCACCCGGTTTCCCGGAGCATTCTTCCCGGATCGTCGGTATCCAGGACATTCCCGTTTCCGAATACGGGAATATTCACCGCTTGTTTTACTTCCCGGATATGATCCCGGTTCGGCGGCCTCGTCCTTCGGTCCGGCGCCACTCTCGGATGAAAAGTAAGAAGATCGGCGCCGGCATTTTCAAACACCCGGGCCAGGCGGGCGGCGTTTGCACCGTCATTTTCCCATCCGGTCCGAAATTTAACAAAAACGGGAATGGAGACTCTTTTCCGGACTTCCTCCACGATGTGCAAACACCGGTCCGGTGTCTTCAAAAGGGCGGCCCCGCATCCTTTTTTGCATATGGCGGCGGCGGAACAGCCAAAGTTGAGATCAACACCGAAAAACCCTTCCCTTTCAATTCTTTCCGCAGCCGCTCCCATTGCAGCAGGGTCGGCCCCGAAAATCTGGCAGACCGTATGGCCGAGTTCCTCTTCTCGCCACCGGAACACCGCTGATACGGACGGGTTCTCCGTGGGCACCGCTTTGGCGCTGCACATTCCGGTAAAAAGGAGGCCGAACCCGCCGAAATCCGCCACAAGCTCACGGAAGGCGACATTTCCAAGGCCGGCCATGGGAGCGAGAAAAAGTCTGTTTTCAATTTTCCCGCCCCGGATGAAAAGCGGGGTAGTAAAAAAGGAATTTGGATCAATGGAATTCATTGGCCGGCACCCGGGATTCAAAACCCATTAAAAAAAGGGGAAGCCCCTGCTGGAGCAACCCCTTTCAAACACAAACATGTAGCCGTAAAATGCTATTCCCTGGGATGACAGTCGCTGCATCGAGTCGGTGCAGGCCCTCTTCTGGCATCACCTGCCTCTTCTTCGTTATACGATTTATGGCATCCCACACAGTTGCCGTGCATGGCATTTTCAAGCACCATAATGTCGTCTCTTTCTCCCTGAATCTTGTCATGACATGCAACACATCTCTGAACATCGTCACCCATTTTCAGGTCGGTGAGAGGCTGTCCGTCTGCGTCATGATGGCACTCTCCGCAGGAATATCCGTATTCCTCGATATGCTTCTTGTGCGTAAATTCAACCGGCGTCTTTCTGCGCTGCTCATACTCTTCGCTCTCTATTGTGAAGGTGTCTTTCACCTCCGTTCCCGCATAAAGACCGGTGGCAGCAAGAAAGATCGCCATACCCGCAACCGCCATCAGAATTAAGAATCTTTTGTTCATGATCTTTTCAACTCCTTTCATGGTTTACAATTACCTCGGTTTATCCCTTTTAACCGGCACTACCCGAACCGGTATTATTCTTTTACCGTACTACTTACAACAAACGCGCTTTTTGTGTCAAGCAGTATCTGTGTTTTTCTGCTGCTCATCATCCGTATCATCGGCTTCCGGGGGCTTTTTCTGAAACACCCTCGCCCCGATGATACTGATCTCGTAAAGAATAATCAAAGGAATGGCCATCATCGTCTGGGTGATCACATCCGGGGGCGTGATCAGTGCGGCTCCTCCGAAAAAGAGCAAAAGTGCGAACTTTCTGTTTTTCTTTAAAAAATCAACGGACACAAGCCCCATCCGGGCCATAAACGTCAGCACCAGCGGCAGCTCGAACACCAGCCCGAACGCCAGCAGCATTTTGGCGGCAAAACTCAGATACTCCTTCATGGACGGCATTGCCTGGATGGTTTCGGTGGAAAACCCCAGAAAAAACTCGAACCCGTAGGGAAACACGACAAAATATCCGAAAGAGGCACCTGCGGCAAAAAAGATCAGGGAAAGAAAAATCACCGGAATCAGAAATTTTTTTTCCTTTCTGTAAAGACCGGGAGACACAAACATCCAGAACTGATAGAACAGAACAGGGGTGGCAAGGATGATGCCCCCGAGCAGGGCAACCTTGAGATAGGTGAAAAAGGCCTCCGGCAGCCCTGTAAAAATCATTCTGGCATCGTCGCCCATGACCGAAACCAGGGGCGAGGTGAGAATCCGAAACAGTTTTTCCTTGAAAAAGTAGCAAAGGACAAATCCAATGCCCACGGCGATAAAAGAGTAAACAAGGCGGTTCCGCAACTCGGACAGGTGTTCCGTGAAAGGAGTTTTATCTTCGATGGTCATCAGTCGGCACGGGTCCCGGATTCATTGCCTTCATCCCCGGAATTCCGGCCGCCGTCCTTTCTTTTATTTTCCCCGGCGGCCGCAGAGTCTCCAGCGGAGACATGATCTTCTGATCCGTCTTTTCCCGTTGCTTTTGGATCTTCGGAATCCGGACGTTCTTTTTCTGATTCTTCTTCAAAAGACTCGTCGCTTTCAGGGTCGGGTGCGTTGTCTTTTTTACCGGTCTCATTCGCCTCTTTTATATTCCGGCGGACATTTTCCGACGAGGATCTTACATCATCAATACCGGTATCCAGATCGATACTGTTTTTGAAATCCGTTGTTGCGCGCTTGAATTCTCCCATTGCCCTGCCCAGGGTTTTGGCAAGATCCGGAAGCCGTTTCGGACCGATCACGATAAGAGCGATCGCAAGTATCAGAAGAATTTCAGGCATTCCAAGACCGAACATGTGGTTCTCCTTTTTCATTCAATTAAGATTCTTTTTTTATAATGTTTTGCGCTGATGTGTCAAGAAAGGAATCATGCTGTTTAAAGAAAATTGGTCAATAAAAATACAAGGAGGTCAATGACCACCCGCAAACCGGATGGCCTGGCATAACGGCCACAGGCCGAATACCGAAAATCCATCCGC
>CAYFVA010000239.1:0-3970 GCA_964346265.1 uncultured Desulfobacterales bacterium | reverse complement strand
TGCCCATCAACGCCATTCCTGCCTTTCTCATCGTGGTCCTCACATCGGCAAAATCCAGATTGACAAGACCCGGCATGATAATCAGGTCGGTGATTCCTTTCACCGAATGGTGAAGGATCTCGTCCGCCTTTACGAACATGTCCAGCATCCTTGCCCCTTTGGGGGCGATACCCCTGAGCCGGTCGTTGGGGATGGTGATGACCGTGTCCGTAATGCCCTTCAGACTTTCCACCCCTTCCAGGGCCTGTTTGTCCCGTTTTTTCCCTTCAAAGGAAAAGGGCTTGGAGACAACGGCCACGGTGAGCACTCCAAGATCTTTACAGATTTCTGCAATCACTGGTGCGGCTCCTGTTCCGGTTCCACCGCCGAACCCGGCCGTAATAAACACCATGTGACTTCCGTCCAGGGCGTCCCGGATTTCTTCTATGTTTTCCATGGCGGCCTCTTTTCCGATTTCCGGATCGGCTCCGGCTCCCAATCCTTCGGTAAGCTGGGCACCGATTTGGATTTTCTTTTCCGCCTTGGAGTTGTTCAGGGCCTGGGCGTCCGTGTTGGCCACAATAAACTTTACGCCCTGAAGATTCGAGTCGATCATGTTGTTCACAGCGTTGCCTCCTGCACCGCCGACTCCGATAACCTTGATTTTAGCCGAACTTTCGTTTTCCAGATAAGAAAATGTCATCATCCCACCTCCTGTTTATATTAAAAAAGTCTTTCATGTCTTACATGATATCCTTAAACCATTGTTTCATTCTTTTGATGATTTTGCTAAAGCTTGTATCCCTGCCTTCAGTGAGTTCCACACATCCCGATTTTTTGCTGCCGAAAATGACAAGCCCCACGCCGGTGGCATAAGCCGGATTCCTGACGATGTCCTTGAGTCCGCCGATCCGTTCGGGTTCTCCGATCCGGACCGGCGCATTGAACACCGATTCGGCAGTGTCGGCAATACCGTCAAGCACCACGCTTCCTCCGGTGAGTACAAGTCCGGACGGAAAATGATTTTCAAGGCCGTTTCGATACACCTCTTCTTTCAAAAGGGTGAAGATTTCCTCGATTCTCGGTTCGAGGATTTCAGCCAGAATTTCTTTGGAAAGTGTTTTGGTTCCTTTTTTACCCACATTGGGCACTTCGATGGTTTCTCCCTTTTTGATTCCGTTGGCAAGACAGGTGCCGTGCTCGATCTTGACCTTTTCCGCTTCCGCAAGCGGCGTCCGCAGGCCGATGGAGATGTCGTTTGTGAGGTTGTGGCCGCCGAGCGCCAGTTCAAAAGTGTGCCGGATGTTGTTGTCCTTGAAAATGGCCAGATCAGTTGTGCCGCCGCCCATATCGGCCAGGGCGCACCCGAGTTCCTTTTCTTCGGCCGTCAGAACGGTCTCGCCTGAAGCAAGTGATTCAAGCACGATATCGCAGACTTCAAGGCCGGCCTTGTTGCAGCACTTTACAATGTTGCGGGCAGAGGAGACCGCACCGGTAACAATATGGATTTTGGCTTCCAGCCGGACGGCTGTCATTCCCACAGGGTTCTGAATGGCGGTCATGTCATCCACGATAAACTCCTGGGGTATCACGTGAAGGATTTCCCGGTCCGTGGGTATGGCCACGGCTTTGGCCGCATCCACAACCCGGTCCACGTCGCTCTGGGTGATTTCCCGTCCCTTGATGGCAATGATCCCGTGGCTGTTCATCCCTTTGATATGATTGCCTGCAATGCCTACGTATACAGAGGAGATTTCACAGCCCGCCATCAATTCCGCCTCTTCCACCGCCTTTTTTATGGACTTCACAGTGGATTCGATATTGATCACCGAGCCTTTGCGCAGTCCTGTGGAAGGGGAAGAACCGACACCGATAATGTTGATTTCATCGTTGAAATATTCCCCGACAACGGCGCATACTTTTGTTGTCCCGATATCCAGTCCTGCTATTATGTTTTCTTCTCCCTGCAATTTGCGCTCCTCCATTTGGTTTTTACGATGATATGGTCCGGATTGAAAAGATCAATGGAACTGATGATTTTGTGTTCAAAGCGGTTTTTGCAATACGTCTCGATTTTTTCGGCAAGTTCGATCTTTTCTCCATAGTGATTGAAACCGAGTTTCAACTCTACGGCCGGCGTGTCAGTTAAAAGATCGTTTCCGGAACCTTTTCGGGGTTTGCTTATGGTAATTCCGATTTTTTTGTCAGCCTCTATGTGGTTGATCCGTGTCAGATTCGGTTGCTGCAATATGTCAAACACGGAATTGAACAGGCGGCCTTGAAACATATGCCGGTCTCGGATCCGGGTCAGTTCAAGGCCGGAAATCACCGGCAATTTGGACAGATTGTCCTTTTCCGGGCTGTATTCCTTGAACGGCATTCCCTGGCTGTTGATAAGAATATCCGCAAGGTTTTCAATTTTTACAACAGCCATGGGCTCCTGTTCTTTTACGCGGATCCGGATACCCGAGGGCAGATTTCGCTCGAGTTCCGCGCTTTGTATCCAGGGATGGGTCCGGATGCGTTTTTCCATGGTAAAAAGATTAACAGACAGGACGGAATCGTCTTTCCGGATTCCGGAAAGGGCAATAATATCCTGCTCCGAAACCCGGGTGTTCCCTTTTACGGAAACGGTCCTGACATGGAAACAGTCCATCTGCACCACAAAATCATGCAGAAAAATCAGGGCCAGACTGGCCGCCAGGACAAAGAACGCACAGAGGACCGGCGACAATCCGAGCCGAATGCGGTTCTTTTTCACCGGTTCTCTTTTGTACCGGTTTTTCGTCGTTGATTTATTCATCCTTGATAATAACCTCCGGCTGAAGTTCCACGGAAAAGGATCTGAAAACCTCTTTTTGAACGATGTCCCTGAGTTGTATAATATCCCTGCATGTTGCATTTCCTGCATTCAGGAGGAAGTTGGCGTGAAGGGAGGAGACCATGGCGTCGCCGACCTGTTTCCCCTTCAGGCCGCACAATTCAATGAGTTCGCCTGCCGGCTTCCCGTTGGCTGGATTTTTAAAAAAGCAGCCCGCACTCTTTTGCAAAAGAGGCTGTGTGGCTTTTTTCTTCATATAGTTCCTGTATACGCGTTTTTTGATTATATCCCGATTCCCCGGGAAAAGGACGAGGGACACCGTGGTGACCACGCCGGTAACGTTCCTGGCCGCTCGATATGAAAACTCCAGCTCTTTTTTTTCCACCCGGGTTGTACCGGTTCGGCTGTCCGTCACCTCAATGGATTCGAGTATGTCCGAGATGCTCCATGACGGGATTCCGGCGTTCATCATCACCGCCCCGCCTACAGTTCCGGGGATACCGGCGGCGAATTCGGCTCCTTCAAGGCCTTCCTGCAATGAAAGTCTTATCACGGAAGCCATGGTATGGCCGGCCGGTATATCGAGCCGGACCCTGTTTGAATCAAGCAAGGTGCGCGTGATATCCTGTTTCAGATTGCACAGACTGATCACCACATCCCTGATCCCTGAATCACTGACCAAAATGTTGGTTCCGCCGCCCACAACCGTAGCGGCAAAGCCTTTGTCGCGGCAGATGCCGAGTGTCCGGGTCACTTCCGCTTTGGTCCGGGGCAGCACCATGAGTTCCGCAGGACCGCCGACCCGGAACGAAGTATGCTTCCTCATGGGTTCGGCCGTGCGCATCTGTATTCCTTTGAAAAGGGGTTCAAAGTATGTGCCCGGATCCTGTATCATTTTTCCCCTGTCTTATATTTCATCAAGGAGTTCCTCTCCCAGTGAGTAAATATCCCCGGCACCCAGTGTCAAAACAAGGTCATTCGGTTTGAGTTCTTTGGTGAGGGTGGATATGGCCTCTTTGAAATCGGAGGCATAGGAGACACTTTTATGGCCGTGTTCCTGAATGGCCTCTGCCAGCCTCCTGGAATCCACTCCTTCGATGACGGGTTCGCTTGCCGCATACACCGGCAGCAGGATCAGCCGGTCCGACCGGTAAAACGAGGTGGCAAAGT
>CAYFVA010000238.1:0-3978 GCA_964346265.1 uncultured Desulfobacterales bacterium | reverse complement strand
AATGAGCTTTTCCGTCAGACAGGAAGCAATACCCCGGTACGCCGGATCACACCATATGGTCGGCAACAATCTCTGCGATGTCCCGGATTTTGACGTCCTCGTCTTTGCCCAGTTCCTTCATGCCGTCCTCGAGCATGGTCAGGCAGAACGGGCATGCCACGGCCGCGCCTGCCACGGATTTTCCGATGATTTCTTCGGCCCGTTCGATGTTGATCCGTTTGCCGATGGTCTCCTCCATCCACATCCGGCCGCCTCCGGCGCCGCAGCAGAAACTTTCCGTCCCGTGCCGGTCAAGCTCCGTGATTCCGTTTGAGGCAACGGAATTGAGGATGGACCGGGGTTCTTCGTATACACGATTGTACCGGCCAAGATAACAGGGATCATGATAGGTCAACGATTGATCCAACGAGGAATCCAGTTTGATTTTTCCGGTTTTGACCAGATCGGCCACAAATTCGGTGTGGTGGATCACCTCGAAATGACCGCCCATCTGGGGGTATTCATGCTTCAACGTATTGAGGCAGTGGGGACAGGCCGTGATGATCTTTTTCACGTTGTATCGGTTCAGGGTTTCCACGTTCTCCTGGGCCATCATCTGATAGAGCATCTCGTTGCCCACCCGTCTTGCAAAATCCCCGGTGCACTTTTCCTCCACTCCCAGGATGGCAAACCGGATACCGGCTTTCTGAAGAATTTTGACAATACTTTTCGAGACCTTTTTGCTCCTGTCGTCAAACGAGCCTGCACACCCCACCCAGAACAGGTATTCCACGTCACTGTCCTCGGCCATGGTTTTGACTTGAAGGCCCTCGGCCCAGTCGGCCCGTTTGTCATACCCGATCCCCCATGGATTGGCGTTCCGCTCCAGCCCACGCAACGTTGTATTCAGCTCCTCGGGATACTCCCCGTGCATCAGGGTCTGTCCCTGGCGCATGGCGATGATCCGGGGCACATGTTCGATGGTCACCGGACACACCTCCTCGCAGGCCCGGCAGGTGGTACAGGCCCACAACGTATCCGGGGAGATCACATCCCCGATCAGAGAGTTTTTGCTGTCCAGAAGCGACTTGATCTTTGACTCGATTTCGACAAGCTCCTCGCTTTTCTCCGGGGCGGATCCGGAGTCATCCGCCGGTTCCGGATGGTTCTTCTCCTCAGGAAACAGCCGGGCCCTGCGGATGATCTTGTCCGAATTGACCAGAAGCTCGGCCTTGAGGCTGTCATTGAAGTCGTGCAGGTTCAAAGGCTTGTCCGTGATATAGGTGGGGCAGACCTCCTTGCAGCGGCCGCACTCGGTGCAGGTATACAGATCCAGCCCCTGCTTCCAGTGAAGCTGGCGGATATGATTGACCCCGAGACTTTCATCCTCCCACACCGACTCGTCCTCGAGATCAAGAAGTTTGGTTTTTTCATGGGGATAGTCGATGGATTTTAAAAACACGTTGGGAAGCGCCGTGATCACGTGAAAATGTTTGCCCAGAGGAAGCAGGTTCAAAAACACCAGCTGGGTGAGGATGTGCAGCCAGAACATCCAGGTCATGAGACCGGTTGCCGAATCCGCAGGAATGCCTGATATGAAAAATGCCGCAGCGGTGGCGACCGGTGTCCAGGCGAACTCGGAGCCAAAGGACGGGTTGTTGAAATAGTGGATGCCGCCGGGGTTTCCATGCGTAGAGACCAGGTGGAGCCGGGCGGCGTCAAAGAGAATGTCAGAGACCATGAGCACACCGATGAGCCCCAGGATCAGGTATGCTTCCCTGGTGTTGTGAAGCCGTGCGGGCTTGATCACCGCCCGCCGGACAATTGCGTACACCACCATCACCAGCACCAGAAGCTCGGTGATGTCCTTGAGGGTCATGTACAGGTACCCGAGAATCGTGTCCTCTCCGAACAACGGCAGCTCGAATCCGGTAACAAATCCGAGGCCGTAGAGATGCAGACTGCGGATCAGAAGGATGCAGAACCCCCAGAAGATCAGGGCATGCATGATACCGGAGGCTCGTTCATTTTTCCTTCCCACAAGCCGCTTTTGGCCGATGGCCACCACCAGAAGTTCTTTGATCCGCCGGCCGATATGATCCAGCCTTCCGTCCGCGGGTTCCAGGGCTGCCAGAAGCTTGATTTTCCCGGTCATGGTTCGGATAAAAACCGCAAGTCCTGCAGCAATCAGCAACGTCATCAAAATGGGATTCATGAGGCACTCCTGATTTTCTGAATCTCTTTTCTCAAAACCGGGACCACTTCGAACAGATCCCCGACAATTCCGTAATCCGCCACGGTAAAGATGGGCGCTTCCGGGTCCTTGTTCACGGCCAGGATCACCTTGGAGCCGCTCACGCCGGCCAGATGCTGGATGGCCCCGGAGATGCCCACGGCCACGTACAACGACGGGGCCACGATTTTGCCGGTCTGGCCCACCTGCTTGTTATGGGCCATGAAACCACTGTCCACCATGGCCCTGGACGATCCGAACCCGGCGTTGAGGTCTTCGGCCATGCTTTGGACCAGATCCACGCCTTCCCGGTCCCTGGCGCCTCTGCCCACGGAAACCACGATGTCTGCGTCCGCAAGGTCGATCTCGCCTGTTGCATCAGCGAGCAACTCCTTGATCACGGCCTTGAGGTCCGGATCGGGCGCGGACAGCTCGATCACGTTTTCCGTACCGGTAATGGCCGGGTCCGCCTCGAACGCGCCTGCCCGGACCACCGCCACAAGTTTCTCCGTATTCACCTTCACCCGCTGGGTCACCTTGTTGGCGGTGGCCGGCCGGATCACCTCGATGTGATCGCCGTCGATTGCCACATCAATGATCTCGGTGGCGCATGCCGCATTCAGCCGGGCCGCCACCCTCGGCGCGGCCGCCTTGCCGCTTTCGGAAAAGGCGAACCAGACCTGGTCGGCCCCGAACCGTTCTGCCGCATCCGCCACACAGTCGGCAAACGGCCCTGCGGAAAAGAGTTCCAGCCCCGGATCATCCGCAATGTACTGGGTGTCGGAGCCTGCATCCACAAGGGCGGGGATTATCGGTTGAAGCCCGCTGCCGACCGCCACTGCGGCAGCTTCGGCGCCCAGGGACTTGGCCTTTGACAAAAGCCCGGCCGTGCCGCCCTTGAGCTTTCCGTTTTTGATATCCGCGAATACAAGTATTTTCGTCATCATCTCCTCCTACAGCACCTTTGCCTCGTTTGCCAGAAGATCCACCACCTTTGCCGTGATCTCTTCCACGTCTCCTTCGAATTTCTGGCCGGCCTTCCGTTTTTCCGTTTCCATGAACTCGACAACCTCGGATTTCGGTGAATCGCCGCCCACCTCTTCCACCGAGGTTCCGAGCGCGGCAAGATCCATCTCCTCGATTTTCTTTTTCTTTGCCATCATGATGCCGCGCATGGCGGGCAGCCGGGGTTCGTTGATGCTGTCGCTCACCGTGATCACCGCAGGCAGTTCCACCTCGAGGATTTCGGTTCCTGCATCCCCCAGGCGGGAGACTTTGAGACGGGTTTCATCCATGACCTCGATGGAGACCACGTTGCTGACACAGGGAAGGTTCAGGTATTCAGCCAGAAGAATGCCGGTCTGGCCGTTGTCCGTGTCCTGGGCCTGCTTTCCGCTGATCACAAGATCGTATTCCCCTTTCTCATAGACCTTCTGCAGAACCCGGGCAAAGACGGACGAGTCCGCTTTAGAAAGAGAGGGGTCATTGATATGCATTCCATGGTCGATCCCCATGGCGTAGCATTTGCGGATCATGTCCGTGTAATCGCCGGATCCGATGCTCACAAGGAAGGTTTCGGCTCCGCTGTTCTCCTTGAGCCGGACAGCCGCTTCCACCGCGTTTTCATCCCAGGCGTTGATCACGTACTGGAGTCCGTCCTCCTTGATGGCGCCGTCCTTCACCCGGATGGTCAGCTCCACATCCACCACTTGCTTGACTGTTGTTAGAATTTTCAATGGTCCCTCCTTTTCAAGAAACTTGAGACA
>CAYFVA010000237.1:0-3985 GCA_964346265.1 uncultured Desulfobacterales bacterium | reverse complement strand
TTCATGATCGATCCCTCATCCGTTACCATAAGCCCGTTATTTAATCACAAAAACCTTGGTCTGTCGATAAAAAAATACGGACGTTGGATCAGCAGTTCTCGCTGAAAATTTTTCGCACTGATTTTTCTCAAGGATTTCCATAACATCTCTGGCTGTGTCTTTCCGCAAAAATTCAGAAAAACCCAGAAGGCCGTCCTGAAAATGCAGGATAACTATAAATTCGCATGCCGGTCCCCCTCCAAAAAGGCCGGCGGCGCCTCTATCAATGACCTGAAGGAGATGACACTCCGGCAATCAATCTGCTCATTTGGCTCAGCCAGAGCAGTGGACCGGATCCGGTTCTTGAAACCGACCCGGGCCCCAGACGATTCAGACAAAAAGGTTTGCCACCAGCAGGGCAACAGGGATCAGCCATGCGGCCGCAACTGCCGGGATGAGCAGCCGGCGCTGTTTCAAAAGGGTACAGGCCTGGTTGATCAGGCCCGGCTCAGCCAGGTCAGCAGTCATTCGGGCCAGATCCGGTGCTGCCTGTTCCAGTTTATGCATGGTTTCTTCCGGCATGTTTTCAATGAATTTTTCCAGAACTTCCAGCCCCTGTCTGGAGAGCCTGATATATCCCTTTCTCTCCAGTGCTTCGGCATGGGCTGTGAAATCCATGAGCATACTGCTCATGACATGACCGGTTTCCTGCCAGAAATCGGTGAGGGCATCCATCTGGCGCAGGGTGGTGTTGAGATTTTTGAGATTTTTCATCAACAGCACCATCATCTCTTTCAAGTCTTGGCCGTCGACCTTGACATTTTCCAGTTCAAGCTCTTCCTGCAGCGAAAAAACAGCTGCGTTTCCGACGATATTGATATCTTTGACAAAATCTTCAATACTGCTCTGCCTGACTTTGAATTCCCGGGTCAGAGCAAGGAGCTCATCCATTTTTTGTTCGAGGTCGTTCATATTGTTGTCCATGATTATCCCTCCGAATGATTATTCCTTTTCCTTGCCTGCCATACTCATCAAAGGGGAGACCGGGAGGTCCATGCCTTTGAGCAGCAGATGCCAGTATGACCAGCGAAACATCATTTTTCCGTAATGGTTCATGTTTGTCTCCTTCAACAGGGAGAACGGACCCAGGCCGGGCATGGGAAAACTGCCCGGCAGCGGTTCGGTGTCATAGTTGAAGTCTATGAGCAGCGCCTTGTTGAATCCGGACTCAATAAAACAGTTGGAGTGCCCGTCATACTTTGGCAGCGGTTCCAGTCCGTCCAGCCGGCGCAGAATGTTTTCCAGAAGGATTTCGCTTTCAAAGTGGGCCACTGATCCGGCCTTGGAAGTCGGTACATTGGTTGCGTCACCAATGACGAAGATGTTGTCAAAGTCCCGGCTCTGCAGGGTATGATTGTCCGTGGGAACCCAGTTCAGTTCGTCACCCAGCCCGGATTCTTCGAGAAAAGAAGCCCCTTTGTTGGTGGGGATGCTGACCAGCAGGTCAAAGTCGATTTCCCGGCCGTCATAGGAGACGATCCGTTGTTTTTCATTGTCCACATGGCTGATCGCGAATTCAGGAACCACCTCAATGCCTTTTTCATCACAGACATACTGCAGGGTCCTGGATGCGATCGGTTTGGTAAAAGGACCGCTCAGGGGAGTTGTGAAAAAAATCTTAACCTTGTCCCGCAGTCCCCGTTCATGAAAATACCAGTCGGCAAGCATGACGAATTCAGGCGGAGCCACCGGGCATTTAACCGGCATTTCCGCCACATTGAGGACCAGGTTTCCGCCCTGGAAATTGCGCATGGCGTTTTTCAGTTTCATTGCGCCGTCGATGGTATAGAAATCAAAAATACTTTTCTGCCAGTGTTTTCCCATCATGCCTTCCTGCTCGGAAGGATCGATAACAGATCCGCTGGCGACAATCAAAAAATCATAGGACAACTCTCCCTGATCCAGGTAAACCTTGTTCTGTTCCGGATCCACCTTCCGGATCCCTGAAACGATAAATTTGGCTTCCCTGGGCAGAAAACTATCCCGGGGCTTTACCAGGTCATGTTTGTCCTTGTACACCCCGAACGGGATAAACAGCAGGCCGGGCTGATATACATGCTCCCGGTTCTGATCGACGATGGTTACAGTATATTCATTGCTTTCAATTTCGTGGCGCAGGCTCTCGCAAAGCCTGTTGGCCATCATCGTACCGGCGGTTCCAGCACCGAGTATCACTATTCTTCGCATGATTCCCCCCTCCGTTTGTAAAGGATTTTGAAAATACGTAGTCAATGGTCGGGCCTCAGCTTCTCGTTGCTGTTGTGACCATATTCTAATTTATACCACATTGTGTTAGTAAAATCTATTCTGAATTTGCGGAAAAATTTCAATCCATAATGATATCCAGCGGGTGTTGACGGTGATGAGGGCCGGCTCCAGGGCATGATCAGCCCATGATGAGATTGACCAGAAAGCCGGCCGAGACAGCCATAACCATTACGGACGCGAGAAAGGCTGCCAGCAGCGGGGTCTTGAAAAGACCTTTGAGCATTGCCACCTCCGGCAGGCTGGCTCCGGCGCCGCCTATGATCAGAGCAATAACCGCGCCGGTGCTCATGCCCTTGGCCATGAGACTGGCTGCGATCGGGACCATGGTACTGGCACGAAGGTACAGCGGTATACCAACGAGTGCGGAAACAGGAACAGCAAAAGGATTGTCCGCACCGGCAAGCTGTACAACAATATCTGCGGGAAGAAATCCGTGAATCATCGATCCGATGGCGACACCGAGGATGATAAAGGGCATCAATCTACGGAATTGACGGACCGCGTCATCGAGGATGCGTTTCCATCGGTTTGGTGGTCCGATCACATTGCTTTCGGCTGTCTGCAGAACGGGATTGCCATTGCCGCCGCCTGTAGCACTTGCTTGTATCTGTGACGGGTCGACGGTTGTACAGCATTGCAGGGTCTGCTGCATGGGGAGTATTGTCTGCAGCGGCTGCGGGGCTTTGGAACAGCAGTCTTTTGTATCGGTTACGGCCCGGGCGGCTGTAACAGTAGAAGGGGAATCGGCAATTGCCTCCTCTTTGATGTATGCGGAAAAAGCCGCCTTTTCCAGAAAATAGCTTATGGTAATGGCAAGCGTTATGGCGACCAAAGCGTATACGGCGGTCACTTCAGCACCGAGAAGGGTGAAAAAGAGCGGGATGATGATCGGGTTGACCAGGGGGGAGGTGAACAAAAACGCCATGGTGGGTCCGAATCCTGCCCGGGCGCGCAGCAGTCCCACGGTTACCGGGATGGTCGAACAGCTGCAAAAGGGCGTCAGCCCGCCAAGCAACGATCCGATGATATATCCTCTGCCGCCTCTGCCGGAGAGCAGGCGTTTTACCTTTTCCTGGGGCAGAAATTCATTGATCACCCCCACCAGGAAGCTGATGCCGATAAAAAGTACTGCCAGCTCCGCCATGGTAAAAGCGAAGAAAGTAATTGTTTCTTTGACCAGTTCTGCTGAAATCTCCATCCTTTTCCTCCTGTATTTTTAGAAATTTCGAAATATTTATACAAAAAAAAGGCCGCGGTCTTTTTCTTCAGTATCTTCACCCAAAAAATTATTTGTTCTTTGTAACGGCAGGCTGCAGAGTACAGCATTCCGATATCAGATAATCGGTCAGCTCCCGTATTGCCGCCATCTGCGGTTCGCAATACAGGGTCCGGCTTTCCCTTCGCTGAGTGACCAGACCCACCTGCACCAGCCGGTTGATATGGTGTGAAAGGGTGGATCCGGGAATATCCAGCTCCCTGCCGATCTCTCCCACAGGAAGACCGCCCGTCCCTGCCCTGACCAACAGTCTGAAAATGGAAAGCCTGGTGGTATTGCCCAGCTCCGCACACCGTTTTGCTGCCCTGTCGATGTCCATCTGCGCGTCTCCCTGTTATTTGCAGTGCAGTTACAGCTATTATTATAAAGAATGGATATGAATTGTCAACTATATTTCTAAAA
>CAYFVA010000236.1:0-4001 GCA_964346265.1 uncultured Desulfobacterales bacterium | reverse complement strand
GTCCATTTTACCGATTCCGGCACGGTCAGGGAAGTCATCGACTGATATCCGGCAGGCAGCCGTTTTTTACAATCCAGGCCGCATCCGGCGGAAAAGAAGGAGGAGGCTATGCCCGGAAGCTTGACATATCGATATTCAGACGTTTTACGATTTTCTGGATCGATGCCCTTTCAAGCCCGCTGATCCGGGAGGTTTCAGATATGTTTCCCTTTGTATGTTCAAAAAGGCTGGTCAGGTAGTTTTTCGAAAAAATATCCATGGCCTCCTTCTTGGCCTCTTTATAAAGGGTATGAGCATTCGCTTCACTGACCGTTCCGGGCTCTTCCTCCACCATGTTCACAAGGGGAAAATCGATTTTTATGCCGTTTGAAAACACCACCAGGCGGCGGACATAATTCAAAAGTTCCCTTACATTGCCGGGCCAGGGTTTCCTTGACAGATAGGAGAGAACCGCGGGATCGATATCCACCGGGTCTATGCCCATCTCCCGGCTTGTCTTCACAATGAACTCCTTTGTCAGAAGGGGAATATCGTCCTTCCTTTCCCGAAGGGGAGGTACGTTCACCGACAGAACGTTCAGCCGGTAATAAAGATCACGGCGGAAACTTCCGTTTTGGATCTTTTTTTCCAGATCCTGGTTGGTAAGCGCAATGATCCGGACATCCGCCTTTTTGGAGACACTGCTGCCGACAGGTTTGACTTCCTTGTCCTGGAGGAACTTCAACAGTTTGGCCTGAATGGCCTGGCTGATATCCCCGATCTCATCCAGGATCAGCGTGCCCTTGTCCGCTGTCATGAAAAACCCGTCCCGGTTTCTCTCCGCCCCGGTAAACGCCCCTTTCACATGGCCGAAAAGCTCGCTTTCCAGAAGCTGTTCCGGTATGGCCGGACAGTTCAGTGAGTGGCACACGGCATTCTTTCTCGCCGACACGGAGTGGATGGCCTTTGCAATATGTTCCTTGCCGCTCCCGGATTCTCCTGTCACAAGAATCGTATAATCGGTTACCGCAATGGCGGATATCTTTTTTTCCAGATCCTTCATCACACGGCTTTCAAAATGGTACCGCCGACCCGGCTGCAGGTTGTCCACGATTTTCTGCAGCCTCCTGTTTTCCCTGACAAGGGAGTAATGTTCCACCGCCCTGTTCACGGTATGGTAGAGGGCCTCCCGGTCAACGGGTTTGGTGAGAAAATCCCAGGCCCCGCTTTTCAAGGTATTGACGGCGTTTTCCACGGTACCGTAGCCCGTGACCATCACCACGCAGAGTCTCGGGTTCTTTTCCAGGGCTTTTCCCAGAAGTTCGTCCCCTGCCATTTCCGGCATCCTCAAATCCGAAAGCATCACGCCGATTTCCGCGCGGTCCATCATCTCGAGGGCTTTTTGAGCGGTTGATACTCCGATGATATTGTACTCTTTGAATTTTTTTTCCAGCAGACGAATCACCCCGCTTAAAAAATCCTTGTCATCATCCACCAGAAGTATGGAAAAATCCGTCATGATCTCAATCCTTGATATCCGAAGTTGCGGCTGCCGGAAAATAAACGGCAAACCGGGTTGTCTCGTCACTTTTCACTTCAATACGGCCCCCTGTTTCGCTGACGAATCCATACACCACAGAAAGACCGAGCCCTGTTCCTTTGCCCACCTCCTTTGTGGTATAAAACGGGTCGAATATCCTGGACAGGTCATGGCCGGGTACACCCGGCCCGTTATCCTCCACACTCATCAGCACCGTATCCTCTCCCGGAACCGAACGGGTGCAGATGGTGATGTTGCCTCCGGTTTCCTGGAGCGCGTCAAACGCGTTGAGCCAGATATTGGTCAGAACCTGCTCGAGCACCGCAGGCCCGCATTTCACATCGGCAAGGCCCGCCTCAAGGTCTGCCTCCACCTCTATGTTCCGGGAAGCACCCTGGATTTTGAACACCTTTATGGCGCCGTTGACCACGCTGTTGATGCGGCACTGCTCCGAAATCATCTGCTTCGGCCTTGAAAGGTTCAGAAGATCCTGAACGATCTTTCGGACATTCTGCGTATGCCTGGATATCATATCGATGTCCTTGATGGTTTCCGGGTCGGTCACCGCGTCCCGTACAAGATCCGTATAGCACTGGATTACGCCCATGGGATTGTTGATCTCGTGGGCGATGCCGGCCGCCATTTTACCGATGGAGCTCAGCCTTTCGGTCTGCTGCATTTTTTCCATCATCTTCTTTTCCACCGTGATCTCCCTGGCGTACACCACGATTCTCAGTCCGCCGCCCCTGTCACGGCCCGGCAGCGGGTAGAGGTCGAAACGGTAATAGGATCCGTCCTCTGTTTTGATCTGCTCACTCAAGGGGGTACCGTGTTCGACCACCCTGGACAGAAGACCGCAGGTTCCATCCGCAGACCGGTCTCCGCAGAGAAAGGTTTTCAGTTCTTCCTGCCGGCTCTCCCTGGTTTCGGTCTTTACAATGTTCCTGCTGCCTTTGTTTGCAATAATAATGCGGCATTCGGTGTCAATGAGCAGCAGGGGATCCGAGATCCCTTCAAACACGGACTGGAGCATGTCGTTCTGGGCTTTGACGTTTGAGAAGATCTGGATGTTTTCAATCAGAATCCCCACCTGCTGTCCGAGTGCAAGGAGAAGGGCCGGGTCATGATCTTCCCTTCCGGGTGGATTCTCCCAGGATATGCTGACAATTCCCCAGTGGCTCTCCGTGGATTTCACCGGTATATAAAGATGCCGGTCCTTGAACAGAATATCGTCCGACCAGAGAAGGTTTTCGGCTTCGGCGGGCAATGGGTGAATCCCCCGGCCTTCCCGCCATACGTAATGGTTGCCCGAAAAAACCGTGCAGTGATACACCACCTGGTCCGCTTCGAACTTTTTGCCGACGCTCTCAAGCAGCCGGCCGATCAGTTCGCTGATGCCGACGGCACCTGAAAAACTGGACAGAAGCTCCACGAAAAGCCGGACATCCCCGTGGTGTTTCCGGGCTTTCATGTCGAGATCCCGCGTTCTTTCTTCCACCCGTTTTTCAAGGTTCCGGGCGTGGTCCTCCAGGTCGTTCCGGGCCTGCGACAGGCACAGAGACAGTTCATCCACCCCTTCGATGAGCCCCTCGATTTCATCTTTTTTTTCAAGACTGCTGATAATGCGCCGCTCCTGTTCCCCTGAAAACCGTGTTTTAAAAATACGGGAAAGGTGCTGCAGGTTTTTCATCACCAGCCGGTCAAAAAACAGGGATATGAGAACGGCGAAAAACAGAATCCCCAAAAGATAAAACCCCAGGTACCGGAACGTCAAATCTTTTACCGGATTTTTGATCATGTTCACCGGGAACCCGGCGACCACCACTGCGCCGACCTCGCCGACGGTACGATGAAACCCTCCGGTGTCGCCGTAAATCTGAAGAAGCTCTTTCGGGGCGTTTTCCGGTTTTCCGTGACAGTTCATGCAGGACTCGTTGAACACCACCGGTTTTGCCGTAAGGTAATATTCCGTTCCGTTCACCTCTGAATTCTCCTGCCACATATCAAGGTTCCGGTTTCGGTTGAAAAGGTCTATCAGCCCGGACTCGAAATCATTGGCCGCAGATGACTCATTCCTGGGATTGCGCGCCACGCGCCTGTAATGATACGCGGGTGCATCCTTTGAATTCAGTCTCGACATGACTTCCCTGGATATATACGAAGAGGACATGGCTTTCAGCACAAAACGGTCTTCCGGAAAGACTTCGAACATCTCCGGCCTCAGAACCGATTTCACGTAATCCTGCACCGCGTTGGACTGCGCAAGGAGCATCTTGGAGCGCTGGCTGATCTCCGACTGCATCACGGAATTGAAATGGAAATACATGATCAGGCTGATACAGATGCCCAGTAAAAGGGCAAACAGCACAAGCCCCGCTATAAACTTTATCCTGAGATTCAAACCTGTAAACTTCAAACCCGGTTCCTTTTTATATGAAAGTCCGTGCCATCTTCCCGGCATCAGCCGAACCGGTGGTACCTT
>CAYFVA010000235.1:0-4027 GCA_964346265.1 uncultured Desulfobacterales bacterium | reverse complement strand
AGGGTCTGGCCCTTCCGCCCGATCAGTATGCCCGCGTTGCCGCCGTCCACACGGAGAGTCAGTTTGTCCCCGTCGATTTCGGATGTCACTGCCGCATCCTCGGTGATCAGGTCCACCATCCGCATTACGGCCTGTTCGGCAAGTTCTGCAAGCTCAGGGGATACTTCCACCACCTCTTCAGTTTCCTGTTCAGATTCCGCATCCCATTCCGGTCCGGTTTCTTCAGACGACGGCTCGGCCTGCTGTTCGGGTACAGGTTCGGACGGCTTTTCAACCGCTGGTGCCGCCTCTTTGGGGGCTGGTTTTTCTGCAGGCGCCTCCTCGGTCTTTTCAGGCCCGTCCCCCTTTTGCTGCCGGGTTTTCTCTTTGGTCTTTGCGGCTGCTTTCGGTTCTTTTTTTTCTTTATCGGATTGTTCTTTGTCACCCTCACGGGCGGCCGGGGAAGATTTGTGCGGCTCTTGTTTCGCAGAAGATTTTTGTTTCTTCGCCTTTTCAGGTGCCGGTTTCTTTTCACCCTTTGCTTCATCCGCATCAGATGGCCCGCCGGCGTCCGCCTCCTGCCCGAAGGCCTCGTCCACTATGGACATGACCCCTTCATATTCCTCATCATTCATGGATCGATTGTTTTTATCCGTGTCCGTTTCCGGCAGTTTCACGCGGATTCTGGCGTTTTTTCTTCCGACGATACCGAAGATGCCGGTGGCTCCGGTGGATATGACATCATATTTCAATTGTGATTTGGAAAGACTGAGTTCGGCACAAGCGTTTTTGACAGCGCTTTCGATATCTTTGCCGTCGAATTCCTGAGTTTGTTTCATGATACCTCCAAAAAATTACGAGAATTTTTTCTGAATATAATACTGCTGCCCCATTGATATCAGGTTGTTTGCAAAAATATACAGCACAAGGCCGGCGGGGAAATTGATGAAAATCACCGTCATGAAAATCGGCATCAGCATCATGATCTTGGCCTGGGTCGGATCTCCCGACATGGGGGTCATCTTCTGCTGGAGGAGGAAAGATGCACCCATAATAATCGTGAGCACCGGTATGCCGGTCGGCTCCTGCAGGAACGGAATGGAGAAATCGAAATGAAACAGCCGGTCCGGTGCGGACAGATCCTGGATCCAGAGTATGAAAGGCGCGTGCCTCAGTTCAATGGCCTGGTAGAGCATCCGGTACAACGCCAGGAAAATCGGCATCTGGACCAGCATGGGCAGACACCCGCTCATGGGATTGACCTTGTAGGTCTTGTACAGCGCCATGACCTCCTGATTCATTTTCTGCTTGTCCCCTTTGTGCTTCTCCCGGATTTCCTGCATCAGGGGCTGAACTTTTTTCATCTCGTTCATGGACTTGTAGCTCTTGGTGCCCAGCGGCCAGAACACGATCTTGATCAGTACCGTCAACAACAGTATGGCGACCCCGTAGTTGGGAATCACCTGATGGATGAAGTTCATTACGATCAAAAGGGGCTTTGCCAGAAAATCGAACCAGCCGAAGTTGATGGCATCTTTCAGAGAGTCGTTGTAGCCGGCCAGAAGTTTATGGCTCTTGGGCCCCATGAAAAAGTCAAACGAGTACTGTGTCATTTTGCCCGATTCAAGCCGGTCCATGGGCTGGACATACCCGGTTTTCGTCCTGGATCCCGACCTGGACAGCTTGACCATCGCATCTTTTCCGTCGTTCTGCGGAATCACGCAGGAAAGAAAATACCGGTCCGTGTATCCGGCCCACTGGACATTGCCGTGGAACGTGTCCTGATCCTCGATGTCGTCCGGGTCGATTTCCTCCAGGGAATTGTTCATCAGCAGGACAGGCCCCTCAAACGCGAAATGGGACATTCTTGAGCCGCCTTCTTCCTTGAACCCGGGCACGTATACGGCAAGGGCGTCCTTGACGGGCCTGCCTGAACCGTTCTTGACGGATATGTCAAAGTCGATGAGATACTTGTCTGCATGAAACGTGAACACTTTTTCCACAATAACCCCGGATTCGGTTTCAAGTGTGAATGTCAACGTTTTGGAACCGGTGGTGATTTCGGTCCGGTCCGCCGGGTCAGCCAGGGTGTAGGAAGCGGTGTTCACTTCAGGGATTGTTTCGTTATAAAATCTGGTACTGAAAAGGCCGTTTGCGGCTTCCGAAGGAACAAGTTCCTTGTAGTCGGAATTTTTCGCGTTGCTCTCCCTGTATTCTTTCAGGGTGAAACTCTGCACCGATGCGTCCTTCTCGGAAATAAGGATATTGTAAAGGGGGGTTTCCACGGTCACGGTACGAATATTTTCAGTACTTGATGCACCGCCTGAAGATTCCGCAGTCTGCCTTTCCGCTTTGTCCGAGGGAAAATCCCGGACTCTGGAGTCAGCCTCTTTTTTATCCGCGGATGGGGTTCTTGTCGTCTCCCGGTCCATGGAGGGGGTTGTCTGCTGTGTGCTTTTCTGCTGCACCGGCTTCATAAACAGCGCGTTCCATCCGAGGATCACAACCACGGAAAGAACGATGGCCAGCAAGAGCCGCTTTTCATCATTCATTTTCTCTCCTGTCTGTCTGATAATTCAATGCGCGGCATTTCATTACCGGCAGGGAAAGACAGGGCATGGGGTCAGGTACAAGAATCTACGGCACCGGATCCACCCCGCCGGGGTGGAACGGATGGCACTTCAGAATCCGTCTTGCCGCAAGAAAGCTTCCTTTCAGGCTTCCATGGCGCGAGACAGCTTCGAGTGCGTATGCCGAACAAGTGGGATAAAATCTGCATGCGGATAATGTGAATGGTGATATGACATATCTGTACATCTTAATCAAGATAAGGAGAAAATGCTTAACCATCAAATTCATTCCATTTTATCAAAAAGCTCTTCAAGCTCTTTATAGATCCGGTGATTGGGCAATGAAGCCGCGCCCTTCCTTGCAATAATATTGATATCCCTGTTTCCTGAAAGGCTTTCTTTTCTGTGCCTGAAATTTTCTCTGACTATCCGTTTGATCCTGTTTCTCTGTACGGCGTTACCCACCTTTTTTGATGCGGTAATCCCGATTCGATTGTTGTCCCGGTCCCCATCGGCCACAGCTGCGATAAAATGTCTGGTTTTAAAGCTTTTGCCTCTTCCGGATAGTCTTACAAACTCCGCCCTTTTTCGTAATCTTTCCTCTTTGGATAATGTAAACCTGCCCAATACGTGTAATCCGTTGTCAGCTAACCGGCAAGTTTCTTTCTGCCCTTTGCCCTTCTGTTGTTGATAATCCGCCGACCCTGCCTGGTGGACATTCTTTTCAAAAATCCGTGTTTGCGGCTTCTTTTCCGTCTGCTTGGCTGATATGTTCGCTTCATAAATTCATTCCTTACAATAATGATCCAATCATACGTTCCATCCGAACGATCAAGTTCCGTCTACCATCATAAATAGAGTATAATAAACTTTTTTTTACCGGGTGTCAACATCCGGTCTCCGGGGAAAATTCCCCCGCGATGGTGTAAGAACCGGTTAATGGTACTGAAATTCTTGCATTACCCGATTTCCTGTTGTATGGTGTGTCGAATTGAAAAAATGCAGACAAAAGAAAGAAGGATTTTGATTCAACAGAAGACAACAACCCTGCGGGTTCTGCTCATTTTCACCGTTCTCCTGCTTTCCGCAGGTGCTCCTTCCGGCGGCAGCTTAGCAGAACCCGTAAAAATCGGCCTGATCCTCGCCAAAACCGGCCACGCCGCCAAGGTATCCAACTCCTCCTATTGGATCGCCCGCAGGGCCGTCAAAGAGATCAACCAAAAGGGCGGCCTTCTCGGAAACAAAGTGCGGCTCATTGAATACGACAACCAAAGTACGCCTTTAGGGGCCAGAAAAGCAGCCGGCCAGGCGGCAAAAGACGGAGTCCATGGAGTGATCGGTTCCCTGTACAGTTCCCATTCCCTTGCTGCGGCGGATGTGCTGGAAAAAGAGAAGGTCCCCATGATTTCACCCATTTCCACCCATACGGACCTTACCGCCAGGGGAGAATATATCTTCCGAACGTGTTATACCGACCG
>CAYFVA010000234.1:0-4028 GCA_964346265.1 uncultured Desulfobacterales bacterium | reverse complement strand
TGGCCATGGCCGGCACACTGGAGGATGTAAAAGAAAGAGGCTACGTCAAAGCGGGCGTAAACGGAGGTGTTTACGGATTCAGCAAGCCCAATGAAGAAGGAGTCTGGGAAGGACTTGACGTGGATACGGCCAGAGCTGTGGCAGCAGCCGTATTCGGAGATGCGGACAAAGTTGAATTCACTGCTCTGACCGCCGTACAGAGGCTGCCTGCACTCCAGTCCGCAGAAATCGACATCCTCACCAGGAACACCACCAAGACACTGAGCCGTGAAACCAAGAACGGCTTGAATTTCGTTCATACCAACTTTTACGACGGCCAGGGCTTTCTGATCCGCAAGGATCTCGGCATTGACAGCGCCAAGCAGCTCGGCGGGGCCACCGTATGCGTTCTTCCCGGAACAACCACCGAAATGAATGCGGCAGACTTCTTCCGGACTAACAACAT
Organism: uncultured Desulfobacterales bacterium; assembly: GCA_964346265.1. Taxonomy (GTDB): domain Bacteria; phylum Desulfobacterota; class Desulfobacteria; order Desulfobacterales; family Desulfobacteraceae; genus JAIPEK01. The sequence goes on along the minus strand of CAYFVA010000234.1, from coordinate 3,583 downwards.
GGACTGGAAACCGGTTGTAATCGAAAATACATCCGAGCTCAACAAAGCGTTTTTCGCCGGAAGATGCGACGTTCTGACCAGTGATTCCTCCCAGCTTGCCGCCCAGAGAGCTGTTTCTCCGAATCCGGACGAATACAAAATTCTTCCTGAAATCATCTCAAAAGAGCCCCTTGCTCCTGTTGTGCGGCACGGGGACGACCAGTGGTACGACATTGTGGACTGGACCGTCATTGCCATGATTCAGGCCGAAGAGTTCGGCATCAACTCGGAAAATGTGGACGACTTCCTTGACAGCAACAACCCCGCCATCAAACGGTTCCTCGGAGTTACGCCGGGCATGGGGGAAAACCTCGGCCTTGACGACAAATGGGCCTACAACATCGTCAAACAGGTCGGCAACTACGGTGAAGTCTATGAGCGCAACGTAGGACCGGATACGGCGCTGGGCATCGAAAGAAACCTGAACGCCCTCTGGACCGAAGGCGGACTCATGTACGCAGCTCCCATCCGATAATTTTCAACTTGTAAATCAAAGGCGCCTCGATTTGAATTCTCAATCAGGCGCCTTTTCAAACGACAGTGACTGACTATGGAAAACAACACCACTGAAGAAAAAGTTCCGTTCTGGCTCGACCCTGACAAACGTGCGATGATATTTCAGATCCTTACGTTTCTCATGGTGGGGCTCCTTGCCATGTATCTGGTCGACAACACGTTGACCAACATGGAAAAACAGAACATCTCCTCCGGTTTCGACTTTATGTCAAAAGAAGCCTCCTTTGAAATCGGCGAATCCCCCATCGAATACTCTGCTGCCGATTCCTATTCAAAGGCCCTCCTGGTAGGCTTTCTCAACACACTGAAAGTGTCTTTTCTGGGCATTGTCCTGTGCACGGTTATCGGGGTATTTGTCGGTGTTGCAAGGCTCTCTTCCAACTGGCTGATATCGAAAGTATCCATGATTTACATTGAAGTGATGCAGAACATCCCGGTCCTGCTTCAGCTCTTTTTCTGGTATGCGCTTTTTTATGAAATTTTTCCATCCCCGAGACAGGCGCTCAATCCCATAGGCGGGATATTTTTATGCAACCGGGGAATGGCGATGGGAGTGCCGGCGGCCCATCCCGCGAACATATATATCCTCCTTGCACTGGTTGCAGGGATAGTAATTTCATTGCTGATCCAGAAATGGGCCAAAAAAAGGCTCTTTGAAACCGGAAAAATGTTTCCGGTATTCTGGACCTCGGCGATCATCATTCTGGCCCTTCCGACGATCATCTGGTTTCTGGCGGGCACTCCCACCAAAATGGATGTACCCAGTCTCCAGGGATTTAATTTTGAAGGGGGCATCATGCTGTCCCCTGAGTTCATCGCCCTTCTTCTCGGGCTGACCATATACACTTCAGCCTTTGTTGCCGAAGCTGTCAGGGCGGGAATCCAGTCCGTCACCAAAGGCCAGACCGAGGCCGCCCTTACAATCGGTCTCAAAAGCCGGCATGTCCTGAGCCTGGTCATTCTTCCCCAGGCACTCAGGGTCATCATTCCGCCTTTGACAAGTCAAATGCTCAACCTGACCAAAAACAGCTCCCTTGCCATTGCCATCGGGTTCCCGGATTTTGTCTCGGTGGCCAATACCACCATCAACCAGACCGGCCAATCCATCGAGGGTGTGGCACTGATCATGGGCTGTTACCTGATATTCAGTCTGAGCACCTCGGTTTTCATGAACTGGTACAACAAACGATCACAATTAGTGGAAAGATAACTGCATATGGGACAAATACAGATTGACAGAGAATATATCGACTCCCTGAAGCCACCTGTGGTCAAGAGAGGAGCTGTCGGCTGGATGAAAGACAATCTTTTCAACAGCTGGTACAACTCCCTGCTCACTGTTGTAACTCTAATCGTGTTGGCCAAATTCGTACCTCCCTTTCTTCAGTGGGCGTTCATAGACGCCAACTGGCTTTCAGGCAGCCAGTTGTGCAAAGACAGTGACGGGGCCTGCTGGTCGGTAATCACAAACAATATCCGGTTTGTCATCTTCGGGTTTTACCCGTACGAACTGCACTGGAGACCCTTTACCGCCATGATGATCCTCTTTGCGTTGCTGTTTTTCTCCAACGACCGAAAGTTCTGGACCAAATACCTGGGGTACGGATGGATTGTCGGGCTTGTGGCAATGGGGATCTTTATGAGAGGCGGCATCTTCGGTCTTGAACATGTGGACAGCATGAAATGGGGCGGACTGCCGTTGACTCTTCTTCTGTCGGTGTTCGGACTTACCGCTGCATATCCTCTGGGGGTTCTCCTGGCTCTGGGAAGGGATTCAAGCATGCGGGGCATCAAATATCTCTGCATCACGTACATCGAACTGATAAGAGGGGTTCCGCTGATCAGTCTTCTGTTCATGTCCTCCATCATTTTCCCGCTTTTCCTGCCCGAAGGGCTGACCATCAACAAAATTCTCAGGGCCCAGGCCGCGATTATCTTCTTCACGGCCGCCTACATTGCAGAGGTTGTCAGGGGGGGGCTGCAGGCAATGCCGCAAGGCCAGTATGAAGCGGCTGCTGCCGTCGGACTGAATTATGGCCAGACCATGCGGGTGGTGATCCTGCCCCAGGCGCTCAAAATCGTTATTCCCCCCACTGTCAGCGTTCTTGTATCCGCCTTCAAGGATACCTCGCTGGTTGTTATCATTGCCCTGTTCGACCTTCTGAAAACCTCCCAGACGGTACTGACCGATCCCAAATGGATGGGGTTCAGCACGGAGATGTATTTATTCGTCGCACTTCTTTACTTTCTGGGATGTTTTTCAATGTCCAACTTTTCCAGAAAACTCGAGCGGCAGCTTGATACAGACAAACCCATGTAATACAGGACAACCATTATGAATGAATCCAAACACGAGCAAGACAGAGACATCATGAAAAACGACGTGGTCATTGAGATTTCCGGCTTAAATAAATGGTTCGGGGATTTCCATGTATTAAAAGAGATCAATCTCAATATAAAACGACAGGAAAAGATTGTCATCTGCGGTCCATCCGGGTCCGGGAAATCCACGCTGATCCGGTGCATCAACAGGCTGGAAGAGCATCAGATGGGAAAAATCGTGGTGGACGGAGTTGAACTCACCAACAACCTCAAAAACATTGAAAAAATCCGGACCGAAGTGGGGATGGTATTCCAGCACTTTAACCTGTTCCCCCATCTTTCCATACTGGAAAACCTCACACTGGGCCCGATCTGGGTGAGAAAAACCCCGAAAAAAGAAGCGGAAGAGACCGCCATGTTCTACCTGGAAAAGGTCAAGATCGCAGAGCAGGCCCACAAGTACCCCGGGCAGCTGTCAGGCGGACAGCAGCAGCGCGTGGCCATCGCAAGAAGTCTTTGCATGAAGCCCAAAGTCATGCTGTTTGACGAACCCACTTCCGCCCTTGACCCGGAAATGGTGAAAGAGGTCCTGGACGTGATGGTCCAGCTCAGTGAAGAAGGAATGACGATGATCGTTGTCTCTCACGAGATGGGATTTGCCAGAACAGTGGCCCAGCGGGTCATGCTCATGGACGAGGGGATGATT
>CAYFVA010000233.1:0-4030 GCA_964346265.1 uncultured Desulfobacterales bacterium | reverse complement strand
TCCTGAGTTTTTCAAGATATTCAAGAGCGCCGGACTTTGTTTCAAAAAAACCGGTCCGCACCCGGTGCCAGGTGCCTTCATCGGTTCGGAGCAGAGTTTTATATGCGTCAAACCCCTTTGATTCAAGGCTTGCCATTTCCCTGAGCGCATCTTTGAAGTCCCTAAAGGCAGCCACCTGAACCGTATACTTCCCCTGTTTCAACGTTTCAGGAGAATCAGGGGCTCCATTTTCTTTTTCCGCCTGTTTCCGCTCCGGGTCCGGTTCCTGCCGTTCCGCCGCCACCGGCTGGTCCCGCCCCCTTGTCATCCGTTTCCGGCTCTTTTTCAGGGGGATTTCCCCCTTGTTTATTTCTTCGGGCTTTGGTTTTTCTTTGCCCGGGATGATCTCTCCCCTGCTTGTTGTCCCATCCTCCCCCCGGGGAACGGGCATTTCAAGGGCGCTGTAAAAATTGAGCCGTGTTTCGTTCGAATCTTTTTGTCCGTGCTCTTTGTTGTATTTTTCGGAAATTGATGCAAGTTTGTCCTGAAACGGTTCGGTATCAAACCGTACCGGAGCCGTTCCTCTGCCCACCAGGATCCCCAGAAAAAATACCCAGGCCATTATGAAAAAAAGGGCGAGATATTTCAATCCCCCTTTCACGGACGCCATTTTTACATCCTTTCAGGCGCGGAGACCCCCAGAAGCGTCAGCCCGTTCCGGATCACCTTTTTCACCGCCCCGACAAGGAAAAGCCTTGCTGCGGAAAGCTCTCTGTCATCGGTGATCACTTTGTGCTTATTATAGTAAGAATGAAAAGCCGAAGCAAGTGTCATCAGATACGTATAGATCACATGGGGATGGAGGGTTTCAGCACTTTTCTCCACATTTTCACCGAAAAGGGACATGATTTTAAGAAGCTCGATTTCCTCGGGTTTTCCGAGCCGGTCCAGGCAATCCGGGCCTCCGTCGTTCCAGTTCAATTTTTCTTTCGGAACCACTCCGTTTTCACAGGCTTTGGCAAGAATGCTCGATATCCTGGCATGGACATACTGGACATAGTAAACCGGGTTGTCACTGTTCTTCTGCTTGGCCACTTCAAGGTCGAAATCCAGGTTGGAGTCAAAACTCCTGCTTAAAAAGAGAAAACGCGCGGCATCCCGCCCGACTTCGTCCACAATATTCCTCAGCGTCACGAACTCGCCGGCCCGGGTGGACATGGCACAGGGTTCTCCGCCGCGCAGCAGCGTCACCAGCTGGACCAGGATCACATCAAACCGTTCACTTTTTTTGTCAGACGCCTCAATGGACGCATTGATCCGGTTGATGTATCCGTGGTGGTCCGCGCCCCAGACATCGATCAGCCGGTCAAACCCTCTTTCGAACTTGTCCATGTGATAGGCGATATCCGACGCAAAATAGGTGGTCTCCTTGTTGCTTCTGACCACCACGCGATCCTTTTCATCCCCGAACCTTTGGGTATTGAACCAGAGAGCGCCATCCTTTTCATAAACGATACCGGATTTCCGGAAGGCCTCGATGGTACTTTTTACCTTTCCGGCATCATACAGGCTCTGCTCGCTGAACCATCCGTCGAATTCCACGCCGAACGCTTCAAGATCCTCTTTGATCTGCGTGAGAATCCGGTCGGCGGCATAATCCGAACAGAACTTCAAAGCTTCGGGCTCAGACGTTTCAACAAACGAATTCCCTTTTTGCTCCAGAATCCGGGAGGCGATTTCCTTGATATATTCTCCCTGGTAGCACTCTTTTGGGAAATCAACAGGTTCTCCTGAAATTTCAAGCAGCCGGAGCCATACAGACCTTCCCAGTGTTTCGATCTGTTTGCCTGCGTCATTGATATAGTATTCTTTTTCCGCATCATACCCGGCAAAAGAGAGGATCCGGCTCACCGAATCCCCCACGGCCGCTCCCCTGCCGTGCCCGATATGGAGGGGGCCTGTGGGATTGGCGCTGACGAATTCCACCTGAACCCGGGTGCCGCCGCCAATGTCGGATCTCCCGTAATCGGTATCCTCGGAAAAAATCCGCTCCAGCACGGGGTGCCACGCCGTATCCGAAAGAAAAAAATTGATGAACCCGGGCCCTGCAATCTCGACTTTTTCGATGAATCCGGCATGGTCGATACAGGAAACAAGGGCCTCGGCGATTTTCCGCGGCGCCATTTTCTGGATCGAGGCGGACACCATGGCAAAGTTGGTTGCGTAATCCCCGTGGGCATTCTGCCGGGGAATTTCAATGTCCATTTCCGGCATGGTATTTGAATTCAAAAGCCCTTTTTCATAGGCTTTTTCAGCCCCCGAAAGAACAACCTGCCTGAGTTTTTCTCTCATTTTTCCGCTCTACTCTTCATGTTCGGAATTGTCATCCGGCTGGAACTGCGGCGTATCGTCGTCCCCGTCGATTTCCTCTATGTCGTCTTCCGCCAGTTCACTACTGTCCCCGCCGAGAAGCTCGTCAAGTTCGACACCTTCCTCTTCCTCCTCCAATTCCTCCTCTTCCTCGATCGGAAGTGCCTCTGCATCATCATAATCCATTACAAGCTTGTTTTCGGATTCATCGGAAAGAAACGGTGTCATGTGCTGGTAGAGTTTCCCGCAGAGGTCGGATGTGGGGAAAAAGTTGCGCCTTCTCACTTTCTCCTTAAACGCCTGGCCCCCGGATTCCAAAGCTTCTTTAATTTCACTCAGTGAGTATGTTTCCTCATGAAGCGCCAGGTACTCGCCCGGGCCCACCTCGCCCGACTCCAGTATGGTAAGGGCCTCATTTTTCTCGTCTTTGTCGATCCTGAACTTTCGCCTCATAGTGTTCTCCTAAACATTATATTCTCATAACTCAAATTGATCCCAGTATAAATTCCCCCCTGCCGTAAAGACAAGGAAATTTTTAAATATAGCGCAACAAAAATTTCTGTCAACAGCAATCAGGACGGCACGAAAAAATAAAGTTTACGTATTGACCTTGACCCGCCAAAATGATAAAAATGTTTTTTCAGATTCGGAGGAGTGGCCGAGTGGCTTAAGGCGGCGGTCTTGAAAACCGTTGAGCGTAAAGCTCCGTGGGTTCGAATCCTACCTCCTCCGCCACAAAACACGCGATACGGAGAAATGGCCGAGTGGCTGAAGGCGCTCGCCTGCTAAGCGAGTATGGGGTCAACGCTCCATCGAGGGTTCGAATCCCTCTTTCTCCGCCACATACAAAGCATTCAAGGCCGGGCGTCATTTCTCCCCGGCCTTTGCTTTTTGCGGAACATCCTTCCATCCCTTCTTACTGACCCGGACCCGGTTTCTTTCCCCATGAGTCAGAACGGCCAGAAACTGTTGTCCTCCCATGCTTTTTTTGTCAAAGCTTCCTGGAGCGCTGTCAGCTTTTTCAAATGGAGATTCTCCCAGGAAGAAAGCCAGTCGTACACTCTTTTTTCCTCCGGGTCGGCGGTTTCTTTTGCCCGTTCTGCATATACCCGGACCGCTTTCTCTTCAAACCCCACTGCAGCGGTAACAGCAGTTGCCTCGAACCCGGCTGCATTGATTTTTTGTATAAGCGTATCATCCAGAATATCGAGTCCGGCGGATCCTTGCCCGTCCGTCTCATAATTGTGTTCCTCGAACCGTCCTGAATGATGCACGGCATTCAACTGGTGCTCCAGGATCTTCATATGAACCTTTTCATCTTCAGCAAGAGCGAGGAAAAATTCTTTCACTTCAGCGTCGTCGGCATGTTCCGCTGCCGTCTCGTAAAGGGTTTTTCCTCTTTGCTCCATTACATACGCATTTTTCAGAATATCCAGTACGTTTGAGCTGCTCATATTCCCTCTCTTCCTTTTTTTCTTACATATTCCGTCATGGTTCCAGTCTCCTCCACTTTATTTATGGTACTTTTCCGATCGTCTTTTCCGGGCAATACCGGTCACAAGAAAGAGTCTTCCCTGGCGGACCGGATCTGCGGAACTTGCCGCCATCGTCTCGGTGGCAACAGTCGACAACCGGACTGCTGAAGAATACCAGGACCGTATTAATCAATCCATTAACGTAA
>CAYFVA010000232.1:1775-4031 GCA_964346265.1 uncultured Desulfobacterales bacterium | reverse complement strand
AGATATCCAGGGCTTTTCTGGCGATTCTGGTCACAAAAAGCACCACGGCCACGGTAAACACAAGGCCCGCCCAGAAGAAGATTCTTCCGGCCGTACCGGTTTGAATATCGCCTGCAGCCGCTTCGGTAAGAGAACGGACCCCTGCGCCGATATACGTGTACATCATGGCGCCGGGCAGCATACCGATCCAGGTGGCGGCCGCGTAATGGGAGAAATTGATGCGGGTCAGGCCCAGTGCATAGTTCAGAAGGTTGAAAGGAAAAACCGGGCTTAAACGGAGAAGGAAGACGAATTTGAAGCCTTGTTCGCCAAGGGCCCGGTCCAGCTTGATGAACCGTTCATTGCCGATCACTTTTTGTTCGATCCAGCCTCTTGCAAACGTCCGGCCGGCCAGGAAAGCCGCGCATGCACCGAGTGTGCTCCCGATGGATACGGTGATGGTGCCGGTGACAAACCCGAGCAGGAAACCCGCTCCGAGGGTAAGGATGGAGCCGGGGATGAATAGAATACAGGCGATGATGTAAAGGATGATGATGAAAAACGGCGCCCAGGGGCCAAGACTTCCGGCAAAGTCCAGAAGCGCCACCAGCCACTGTTTGACCGGAAGAATCAGGGATGCGGCAATGAGAACCGCCACGGCAGTGATGAAAACAATCAGTCTTTTGTTCATTTTGAAAATTTCCCCTTTACGGATTTGAATGCCCGGACCGGGAGCTGGTCGTTTAAAAGGTCGATATAGCATTTTTTCGCAGGCTGCCGCACGGCATCTGAATAGGACGGATAGGCATGCATCATACCGGCGATATGACTGAAGGGTTTGCCTGAGACCTTGGCGGCCTGGACTTCGTGCATAAGTTCCGCCGCGCAGTGGCCCAGGATATGGATACCCAAAATTTTTCCTTTCCGGTCGGTGATGATTTTGGCAAAACCCTCCGTGTTCCGGTCGGTTCTTGCCCGGTCCACATCCGAGAACGGCCATCGGTACACCCGGATTCGGTCTCCTGCCTGTTGCCGTGCCTGTTCTTCGGTCAGCCCGGATCTGGCAAGCTCGGGGTCCGTGTACGTGGCCCACAGGACGTTCCGGTAGTCCACAGTCCTCACCGGAAAGCCGATACAGGCGTTGGTGGCGGCGATCACTGCCTCGTATTCGGCCACATGGGTGAACAGATACGGAGGCACAATGTCTCCTGCCGCATAGATGTGAGGGGCCGAGGTCCTGAGGTTGCGGTTCACCTTCACCCCTTTTTCATCATACGCAACACCTGCGTTTTCAAGATTCAGTCCTTCAAGGACGGGCTGCCTGCCGGCTGCAATCAGGATCGAGTCCGCCTGAAGAAGTTCTTCCTCCCCGCTTCGGTCAACCACGGCGGATACAGTACCGTCCGCATAGTCAAGGCGTTTGATCGAACAGCGGGTGAAAATATGGACCCCTTCTTTTTCCAGGAGCGCCTGGAGGGCTCGGGCCATTTCCGGGTCTTCTTTTGAAAGGATCCCGTCTCTTCTCAAGAGAACCGTGACCCGGACACCGAGACGGGTAAGCGCGGCTGCCATCTCTATACCGATGGGACCGGCCCCGGACACAATCAGGGATCCGGGAAGGCTCTCCAGTTCGAAAAGAGACCGGTTGGTCAGATACGGCGTCTTTTCAATACCGGGGATATCCGGGATGCGGGCTTTGGTGCCGGTGCAGAGGATGAATTTCCCGGCGGTGATTTTCCCGTCGTTCACCCGGAGGGTGTGATCGTCTGCAAACTCGGCGCTTCCCTGTATAACGTCAATGCCTTCGGCCCGGATATGGTCCGGGGTATGGGAGGCGGCATCAGCTGCAACAACCTGCCGGACGTGGTTCATGACCCCTGACGTGTCCAGGCCGCTGATATCGGCGGATATACCGTATTCCGTCAGGTTCCGGGCTTCGTGAACAGCCCGGGCGGAGCGGATCAGGGTTTTGCTTGGGACACATCCGTAAAAGGTACAGTCTCCGCCGATGTGTTCCTTTTCAATCAGCAGGGTCTTTTTTCCCATGCCGCAGGCCAGTTTGGCAGCCACAAGTCCGGCGGGTCCAGCCCCGATCACTGCTGTATCATAGTCGTATTTCATTCAACCTCCATTGGGATCCATGTGGAACAAATTTTTACCATACTCACTTATACAATTGCGTTCAAGCCTATTATATCTGATATTCAAGATTCGTTCCATGCCTCTGGAATCAATTTGTTCTTGACTTGATGGGGCAGGGATACTACAAAAAGAGAA
>CAYFVA010000232.1:0-1675 GCA_964346265.1 uncultured Desulfobacterales bacterium | reverse complement strand
TCGGCGGGTCATGGTACATATGTGTCCCATTTTGGTTTGAGACAGAGACACATCCGGTTGAATCGGATGATAAAAAATGAAAGGAGAACACCCATGAAATGGCGGCAGTTTTTTACACCGGTGAAATCGCTGAATGCCGGCGAGGTGAAATCATTTATCGAGTCACAGCCGCGAGACAGCTATACAATAGTTGACGTGCGCCAGCCCAGTGAGTACGAGGCCGGGCATATACCGGACGCAGTTTTGATACCGGTCTCTCAGCTTGATTCAAAAATCGGCGAGCTGGACAAGGACAAAACAGCGGTGGTTTACTGCGCCGTGGGCGGGAGGAGCCGTGTGGCGGCCCAGATGCTGGCCGGGAAAGGATTTGAAAAGGTCATCAACGTGGCGGGCGGGTACAAGGCCTGGCAGGGCAAATCCGCTTTCGGCGGAGAGGATGAAGGGCTTGAATATTTTCAGGGAGACGAGTCCCTGGAACAGGTACTGAAAGTCTCCTATTTTCTGGAAAAAGGGCTGCATGATTTTTATCAGAAAATGATGGGGAAAGTGCATCAACAGGAGGTGGCCGATCTCTTCTCCCGTCTGTCTCAAATCGAGATCCAGCACCAGGAAAGAATTCTTGCCGAATACGGTCGGGTGACCGGAGAGACTCCGGACCCGGACTCCTTTGAAACAAAGACCGGTCAGGAAGTGGTGGAGGGCGGTCTTACAACGGAACAGTATATTGACATGTTCCATCCGGATTTTTCAATTCCAGAGGAGGTGCTGGAGCTTGCCATGTCCATCGAGGCCCAGGCAATGGATATGTATTCACGGGCGGCCGGCCGTGCGGAAGATGAAAAATCCGAAGCGTTTTTACAAAAGATCGCAGGGGAGGAAAAAACTCATCTTCAGAACCTGGGGGACCTGATTGACAATATGAACCGGGGGGAGTCGGGATCATGAACAAAAAGCTGGTGCTCGTGGGCGGCGGCCATGCCCACATGATGACGTTGCAGAACCTGGACCGGTTTACGGAAAAAGGACACGAAGTCACTGTGATCGGCCCGTCCCGGTATCATTATTATTCAGGCATGGGGCCCGGCATGCTGGGAAGGGATTACCGGCCCGAAGATATCCGGTTTGACACCGAAAAAACCGTGGAATCCAGAGGCGGAACATTTCTTTTGGGTAAAGCTTTGGATATCGATCCGGAATCGAAACATGTGATTTTGGAAAGCGGCGAGAGGGTGCCCTATGACGTGCTTTCTTTGAACGCCGGCAGCCATGTGGATACAGGGATGGTCAAAGAAGGCAATGAAAACCTGTTTACTGTAAAGCCCATTGAAAAGCTGTATGAGGCCGGATTGATCATTGAAAAGCTTTCCTTTGAGGGGCCCGTCCGGGTGGCTGTTGTGGGAGGCGGCCCGTCCGCCGCAGAAATTTCCGGTAACGCGGCAAGCCTGGGCAGGAAATTTTGTAAAAATCAGGTGGATGTCACTGTGTTCGCCGGAAAAAACTTCATGAAAAAGTTTCCGGCAGGCGTCACGAAGAGGGTGGAAAAAGTCCTGGCAAAAAAGGGAGTAACAATTGACCGGTCCGGATATGTCGATTCCATAGAGAACAACCGGGTGGTTCTGGACTCGGGCGATTCGACCGAGGCGGATGTGATTTTTCTGGCCACCGGGGTTCGGCC
>CAYFVA010000231.1:0-4043 GCA_964346265.1 uncultured Desulfobacterales bacterium | reverse complement strand
ATCGACTCCATCAAAAAGGTGGAAATCGTATCCGAGCTGGAAAAGCATTTTCCTGAAGCAGGGGGGCTGACAACGGATAAAATGGCTGGGGTACGAACCATTGCAGATATCTGTGCCACCCTGGGCACCCCAAAAATTGTACAAACAAAGGAAACCGTCTCTCAAAAGACGGAGCAGACTGTAAAGGCCGCTGGTACAAAACCGGCAGCTTTCCATTCCGAATCCGGTACAGGCGGAACCCTTGCGATTCTTTTTCAAACCGTGAGCAGCCTTACCGGTTTTCCCGAAGAAATGCTGGAAGAGGACATGGACCTGGAGTCGGATCTCGGGATTGATTCCATCAAACGGGTGGAGATCCTTTCCACCCTTGAAAAAGAGATCCCACAGGCCGGAACCATTTCAACGGACGATGCAGCCGGTCTGAAAACCATACAGGACATTGCCGGTTTTCTGGACAGGCAGGGGCAGGCTGAGACAGATTCCCACACCGACGATGAAACCGCTTCCGTAGATGCCGCAACCTCTGTTTCTCCCGAAAAAGAGGCAAAAAAAAAACTTTCCAGACAGGTCATCAAACTCAAGGCGCATCCTGTTGACCAGATAAAGTTCTACAACGGGTCCAGGTTTTCCATATCTTTGGAACGGAAAGTGTATATCACCCGGGATTCCTCCCGGCTCTGCCACAGGTTCCAAGAGGCGTTCGCAAAAATGGGGGCGGCAGCCGAAATCATTGATACCGATTATGATACCGTTCCGGATCTTTCTTCCGCAGGCGGCATCATTGTCATAGCAGATCCCTTGACCACCACCAGCACTGACGCTTCTGAAAAACTATTGAAATCGGCTTTTCTGCTTGCACACAAAAACGGAGAACACCTGGTCCGTGCCGCTGAAGAAAAAGCAGCGTTTTTCGCCACCGTGTCTTTTCTCGGTGGCTCTTTCGGGTTTGATAAATCCGAATTTGAGGACCCGGTCCAGGGAGGGCTTGCCGGGATAGCCAAAACAGCCGATCTTGAATGGAAAAATGTGGACTGCAAAGCCGTGGACCTTGCCTGTAATCCCGAAGAAGCAAAGGCGGATGTGGAAACCGCGGTCTCTTTGATCATGACCCGCACCGCCAATGAAATCGGAATCAAAGGGGATGTCTGTCATATCCCGGAACTGGTTCCTGCTTCGGTGAATCCGGAGTCGATGCCGGACATTTCAAACCGGGATGTCTTTGTGATCACCGGCGGCGCCAAGGGCGTGACAGCGGAATGCGCCAAAGAGATCGCACGCAGATTCGCCCCGGCCATTATCCTTGTGGGACGATCCGGGGAGCCGTTTACCGAGCCTGCCTGGATGTCGGAACTTTCATCGGAAGCGGATATCAAAAAAGCTTTGCTTGAAAACGTGTTTGCAGACAAACCTCCCAAACCGGTGGAACTGGAAAAGACCTTCAGGCAATACACGGCAAACCGGGAAATCCTTGAGACCCTTGACCGGATCAAAGATGCCGGGGCACAGGTTCGATACGTATCCGCAGATGTAACCGATTCCGCTCGAATGGAGAAGGTGTTTGCCGATATCCGGGAAGAATTCGGACCGGTTACCTGCATTATTCACGGAGCAGGCATTCTCGAAGACAAACTCATTGTTCAAAAAGAGTTCGGCAAGTTCTGCAGCGTACTGGATACCAAGGTCGCAGGCCTTCATGCGCTTTTGAATGCTTCTAAAGAAGACCGCCTCAAACACATGATCTGCTTTTCCTCCGTTGCCGCCCGAACCGGGAACATCGGACAGTCGGATTATGCCGCTGCCAATGAAGTGCTCAACAAAACCATGGCCAAACTTTCCCGAACCGAATCCGGCTGCCGGTTTCGATCCCTCAACTGGGGCCCCTGGGACGGCGGCATGGTGAATATTTCTTTGAAAAAAGAGTTTGAAAACAGGGGCGTAAAACTGATCGACCCGGCCGCAGGAGCGGAGCACCTGATCCGGGAAATGGGACAGAAACATGACGAACAGGTGGAAGTTGTCATTGGTGCGGATCTTTTTGAAAAAAAGAAATCCCATACCGATCCGTCCCTTTCCGCGGCTTTCGAATTTACGGTCAATCCGGAAACCTGCCCCGTGCTTTCCTCCCACATCATTGACGGAAAATATGTGGTACCGTTCGCCCTGCTCATGGAATGGAAAGGATATGCAGCGGAAAAAAACAACCCGGGACTCAAACTCTGCGGAATGGACCGGGTGAGACTGTTAAAAGGAATCACACTCGATGATTCCGACCGGGACCTTTTCATCAAGGCTGCAACCGGCAAATGCAAAAAAAAAGGAGACCTGTTCGAGGCAAAAGCTGTTGTCATGTCCGGCAGGGGGGATGAGGATCCGTCCATCATGAACTGTGCATGCACGGCGATTCTTGCGGACAGTCTTCCGGAGCCGCCGGTTCAGTCCGCCTCATCCTCGCTGGATCTTGCCCCCTGCTCCATGGATATTCAAGAGGCATACCGCACTGTTCTTTTTCACGGAAGCCGGCTTCAAAAAATCAAATCCATCACCGGGGTCAGCGACCGAGGGATTGAAGTGGTCGCACCGGCAGCCGAACCGGTTTCCACATGGATTGCCGATTCGAAACGGTCCGGTTGGACCACGGACCCCATGCTCCTGGATGCGGCGTTCCAGGCGGCGATCATCTGGACATGGGAGAGACGGCAACAGGTCTGCCTGCCCGCTTTCATGGAAAATTTCAGGTTGTATTCTCCGTTCAGTAAAGCTTCCGGGGATATCCGGATCCGCTTCACGGTGAACGAAGAAACCGGGCACAAAATCAAAGGATATATCACATTCCTTGATGAATCCAATTCGATCATTGCCGGCATCACCGGTTTTGAGGCAATCATTCATCCGGATCTTGCAGACCGGTTCAAAAAAACGACACCTCTGATCCCCAGGGAACAAATCCTTGCTTTTGCCCAAGGCAACCCGTCCGAAGCCTTTGGTAAGCCGTATGCCATTTTTGACAAAGAGCGCGAAATGGCGAGACTTCCACGGCCGCCGTACTTTTTCATGGACCGGGTTACTTCCATCGATCATGAACAGTGGAAGATGGCGCCGGGCGGCTGGATCGAGGCCCAATTCGACATTCCGCAAGATGAATGGTTTTTCCGGGCCAACCGGACCGACACCGTGCCTTTCTGCATCCTGCTTGAAATCGCCCTGCAGCCGTGCGGGTGGCTTGCCGCCTGGGCCGGATCCGCCCTGACCAGTGACGAGCGGCTGTACTTTCGGAATCTCGGCGGTGATGCGAGTCTTGGATTTCCGGTTCACAAAACCGACGGCACTCTTTTCACGCGCTGCCGGATGACCGACGTTTCCAGCGCCGGCCGGATGATCATCCAGGAGTTTGACATCGAGGTTCTCAACAGCAACCGCATGGTGTACAAAGGGAAAACAAGTTTCGGTTTCTTTACGGCAGGCGCCCTTGCCAACCAGGTGGGAATCAAGAACAGCAGGCTTCTCGACTATGTCCATGAACCCGGGGCGGATGACAAGACCGGCCCGATCGAGTTTGAAACTTCCGCTCCGGTCACGCCGGATGACGGGGAGACAGACGAAAATACCGGTATGCCTTCCACCGCACTTCTGATGATCGACCGGATCGATACCTTTTCACCGGATGGCGGCCTTTACGGCAACGGGTATATCAAGGGCTCCAAAACGGTGAATCCGGATGAATGGTTTTTTCACGCCCATTTCCTCCAGGACCCGGTGTGCCCGGGGTCCCTTGGGATCGAGTCATTTCTCCAGCTGATCAGGTACTTCCTTGTCGAACAGCAGGAATATACCAAGGAGCAATATCAGGTCACGGTTGCCGGAGACACTTCACATCAATGGAAATACAGGGGCCAGATTCTTCCGACCAATCGAGAGATAACGGTACACGCCCACATAAAGGAGATATCACGGAAAGATTCAGCCATGACCGTGACTGCTGACGGCGCTTTAACGGTGGATGGTATTTGTATATACGAAATGGAGAATTTTTCCGTGGCGCTTTC
>CAYFVA010000230.1:0-4055 GCA_964346265.1 uncultured Desulfobacterales bacterium | reverse complement strand
TCAGGGGATGGGCCAGGGCAGCTATGGCGCCGAGTCCGGCAAAAACCGCATTTGCCAGAACCCAGGCCCAGATCATGTCGGTGCCGCCCCCTTTTCCTTCCAGCAGGAATCCTGCGGCAATGATCAGTACAATAAGCAACGGAATCAGCCATTTGAGACTTTTTACCAGGTTTCCTCCGGGGGGAATCCGGTTCAGTTCTTCCTTTTCCGTGCGGCCGCCGTTGATATAGCGCTTGATGCCGGGGACATGACCGGCACCCACCACGGCGACGATTTTGTTCCCGGGGGCGCCTGCAATCTCCCCTGCAAGGTACATGTCCCGCTCGTCGATGAGTACCCGCTCCATGACCGGGTGGGATTTTTTCACGTCCGACAGGAGGGTTTGTAAAATGTCCTCCTGTTTCATTTTTTCAATCTCCTCTTCCGTGATGTCGTCGGACCCGCCAAGGGAAAAAACAAGCTGGAAGGAGAATTTCACTTTTTCAAAAAACCCCATGTTCCGCCAGACCCTCGCCAGAGTGGTCTGGATATCCCGGTCCGCCGGAACCACCCGCGCTTCGATCTTTTCCGCCGCCTCCACCGCGTTCCGCATTTCCTGGCCCGGCTGGATCTGGAACTTTTCCGCCATTTTTTTCTGGAAAGAGGCGAGAATGAGGTTCATCAGAAGGAGCAGGGATTTTTTCTCCTTGATCACCCGTACGATGTCCATGTTCCGCCACTTGTCATTGTCCCTGAGCGAGCTGAGCCTTGTGGGGCAGAGCTCCACACACACGGTGTCCGGGGTTTCTTCGGCAATCAAAGTCTTGACGAATTCCGCGCTTTCCCTTGATACATGGGCGGTGCCCACAAGAAGGATTTCTTTTCCGCCCGCACTGAGCCGGTTTACATTTTCCGTATTATGATTTTCGGTGCTGCCCATTGAAACTGTCACCTTACCGTTTGTCATTTAAAAACAGACAATAAATATATCATTTTTCAGCAAAAGGGAACATAAAATAATTCAAATTGTTGACCTTCCCCTGTTTCTCTGGTAACACACTCTGGTATGAAATCCGTTGATGAACAAATACTGAGAACCACAAAAGAGATCGTGGTTAAATTCATCGAAATGGGCAGGCTTTCCCCCTCCAATATCCATGAATCTTTCCGGGATATTTATACCACTGTTCAGGAGAGTGTAAAACAGAACCGATCAGAGACCGTTTATTCAGATGACGACAAAAAATAAAACGGTTCGATCCAAACTCAAAAGCGGGGTGGTAAGCGGCGTTCGAAAGGGATGGAGCGGGCTTCTGTGGCTTTTGAAAATCCTTGTTCCGGTTTCCTTTGCCACGGCGTTGCTCGTTCATTTCGGGATTATATACCAGCTCGACTTTGTTCTGGCGCCGGTGATGAATTTTTTAATGCTTCCGTCGGAGGCCGCTCTCCCCATTATCATCGGACTTTTTACAGGAATTTACGGAGCGGTGGCTTCTTTAGCCGTTCTTCCCCTCCCTGTGGAACAGATGACCCTTGTCGCCATTTTTCTTTTGATCAGCCACAATATCATCCAGGAGAGCATCGTCCAGGGAAAATCCGGCCTGAATGTGTTTGCCGCCGCCTTTTTCCGGATCTTTGTCTCCATTGTCACCACGTATGTGTGCGGCAAAATCATGGGGGCCACGGTCCCTCAGATGGCAGGGACGGCAGCTTCCGTCCTGGAACATACACAGCAGCCATTTTCCGCCATGCTGCTTGAATGGGGCGTGGATATCTCCAAACTCGCAGTCCAGATTTTCTGTATTATCATGCCGCTGATGATTGTCCTGGAGACGGCAAAGGTGTTCAACCTGATCCAGTACATCACCCGCCTTGCCGCTCCTGTTCTGGCGGTGATGGGTCTTTCCCGGAATACCGGCATGCTCTGGCTCACCGCCTCGCTGTTCGGCCTTGCCTACGGGTCGGCCGTTCTCGTGGAGGAGACCAAGACCAGCCAGTTTACAAAAGAAGAGCTGACAAGGCTTCACCTCTCCATCGGGCCGAACCACGCCATGATAGAGGATCCGGCTCTTTTTCTTCCGCTGGGGATACCGGCTTTGTGGCTCTGGGTTCCAAGACTTGCGGCCGCCATCTGTATCGCCTATACCTTCAATGCCCTCAGCATGCTGAGGAGGCTTCATGTTAAGCGAACTTGCCATAAAAAATTTTGCAATAATTGACGATCTCCGGATCTCTTTTGATGACGGCCTTGCCGTTCTCACCGGGGAAACCGGGGCGGGCAAATCCATCATCATCGAGGCGGTGAACCTGCTTCTGGGGTCCAGGGCGTCTGCGGATCTGATCCGGGCCGGGAGCGAAAGCGCCGAGCTCGAAGCCTGTTTCGAGATCGATCCGGAATCCGTGCAGGCTGCAATTATGGCTGAACAGGACCTGGATCCGTCCGAAGGGCTGATGATCCGGCGGGTGATAACCACCTCGGGCAAGCACAAGATCTTCATCAACAGCAGACATTCCTCGATCCAGCTTTTAAAGCGGATAACGAGCGACCTTGCCGGTATCTCCAGTCAGCACGCCCACCAGAGTCTGCTTCAGGAGGAAAATCACCTGGATATTCTGGATCGGTTCTGCGGCCTCCTGGATGAAAAAGAACAGATCAGCCGGATATACAATGAACTTGTTCCTCTTGGGAAAGAACGCAGGAAACTCTCGGAAAACAGGGAAAATGCAAAGGAGGAGGCCGAGCTTCTTAAGTTCCAGATCGAGGAAATCCAGGCGGCAGATATCAAGAAAGACGAAGATACGATGCTGGAGCAGGAAAGGGATCGGCTCAAAAATGCAGCCGGCATTTATGAAACCGTCCAAAAGGGGATCGGTGACCTCTACTCGGAGGACGGATCCGTTGTCGAACAGCTGGCCACCTTCCAGAAGAGCCTGGAGCGGTACGGTGAATTCGAATCCACCCTTTCAGAGAAATCGGAGAAACTTGCCGGTATCATGTACGACATCGAAGACCTTGTGGAAGAGCTGCGGACCTATATGGGCGGGTTGACCCTTGATCCGGGGGCGCTCGAAGAAACCGAAGCCCGGCTCGATCTGGTCCAGCGTCTCAAGAGGAAATACGGAGGAAGTCTCGACAGTCTGTTTGCAGAGTATGAAAACATGAAACAGCGGTATGAGGCCACATCCGGTCTTGACGAGAAAATCGGGGTGCTTGATCAAAGAATCGCTGATCTGAAAGAGGCGTATGCCGAAACCGCCCTGGCCATGTCCGAAAAACGGAAAAAAGGAGCAAAGGAGCTGTCGAGCCTTGTCAAAAAAGAGCTTCAGTCCCTGGAAATGGAACAGGCCGATTTTACCGTTACGGTGAAACAGGTCATGGCGGATACCGGGAAAGACATTGTCACTGTAGACGGTTTGAAAGCAGGCCCTTCAGGAATCGACAGGGCCGGTTTCCTGATCAGCCCCAATCCGGGAGAACCGGCCAAGGCGCTAAAAAAAATCGCGTCCGGCGGAGAGCTTTCCCGGATCGTGCTGGCCCTCAAGGTAATCCTGTCAAGATCCAAGGGTCTTGAAACGCTGATATTCGATGAAGTGGACGCCGGTATCGGGGGGGCCACCTCCGAAAAGGTCGGTGCCAAACTCAAAACCCTTGCATCCAACAACCAGGTGATATGTATCACCCATCTCGCCCAGATTGCCAAATACGGCAAAAGCCACTACAAGATTGAAAAGCGCGTCTCAGACCGGCGAACCTCCACCGCCATCACCCGCCTTGAAAAAGAAGAGGACCGCGTGGAGGAACTCGCCCGGATGATCGGCGGCAGTCAAATCACCAGGGCCACCCGGGAGCATGCCGAAGAGATGCTCCGGACCGCAGTTTCATAACCCCGGTTTTCTGTTACGATTGCCCTGCCGGGTCTCTTTCTCCGTCTTGACAAGAATGGAACAGGTTATTATTATAGGCGTCTGTCAATTCCAAACAAAGGAGCTCCATATGCCGATATATGAATTTAAGTGTAATAAGTGTGAAGAGTTTTTCGAGGTCATTTCCAAAAGTTCGTCCGACGAAAGTGAAG
>CAYFVA010000229.1:0-4068 GCA_964346265.1 uncultured Desulfobacterales bacterium | reverse complement strand
GATGAAGGTGTCCGTGATCCGGCCCCTGTCTATGATGTCCCGGGTGACAAAAACGTAATCAATGCGCCATCCTGCGTTGTTTTTCCGTGCGTTGAACCGGTAGGTCCACCAGGAATACTTGACCGTGTCCGGGTTGAAATACCGGAAAGTGTCCAAGTATCCCTTTTCCGAGATGTGGTCCAGACAGTCCCGCTCGATCCGCAGAAAGCCGGACCGGTCGCTGTTGGCTTTGGGATTTTTCAGATCGATCTCGTTGTGTGCGGTATTATAGTCCCCCATGATGATCAGGCTTCTGCCGCTTTCTTTGAGACTGTCCGCGTATTTGAAAAACGAGTCATAAAAATCGAGCTTGTACTGAAGCCTCTCATCACTCATCTGGCCGTTGGGAAAGTAGATATTAAACAGGATGAATTCCCCGAAATCCAATTCCAGGAACCGGCCTTCTTCATCGAATCGCGGCTCTCCCATGCCCGTTCTGACCTTGTCCGGCGTGTGCCGGGTATAGGCAGCCACCCCGCTGTACCCCTTTTTCACCGTGGCATACGACCAGTACGACTCGTATGCGTCAAGCCCGATCATCTCTTCCGTCCGCTGATCCTCCCGGAGCTTGGTCTCCTGTAGCAACAGCACATCCGGGTCAAGTTTCCGGACCGATGTTGGAAAATCCTTTTTAAAAACCGCCCGTAAACCGTTCACGTTCCATGACACCAGCCTTAGCTTCTTTTCAGCCATCCACCCTTCCTTTTGCAGTCTTTTTCCTATCATTCAGGATCAGGTTACGGTGGGATATCCTGCGTTTTTCCAGGCCTTCATCCCCCCTGCAAGTCCTCGCACCTTTTTGAATCCATTCCTCTGCAAAAAGCTTGCCGCCATATTCCCCCTGTATCCCACACCGCAGACGATGACAATTTCATCCTCGTACGGCACATTGGGAAACTCCTCGAAAAGGTCCTGCAGGGCCAGAAGTTCGGCCTCTTTCAGGTGCCCGGCCTCGTATTCCTCGATGGTCCTGACATCAAACACGTGGCCGAAGTCCCCCTTCTCGATTTTTCCGGCAAAGGTTTTCGGCATGTACTGCCAAAGTTGTGAGATCGGCGCCCCCTTTTCCTGCCAGGCTTCGATTCCTCCGTAAATATAACCGAGGATATAATCATATCCGATCCTGCGCAGCCGGGTGCACATCTCGTCATACGTCTTTTCATCCTGGCTGAGCAGAATGATTTCAGAAGACGGATCGATCAGTATCGCCGTCCATGTAATGGACTGCCGTATACTGCCGATATTCACGCTCCCCGGAATATGCACCCCTGCAAAAGAGGCCGCGTCCCGGGTATCAAGAATAATGGCTCCCCTTGCCAGGCACGCCACCACCTGCTCGGGGGTCATGGCCTTTCTCACGCTCCTGGTCTCCAGAAGCGCCGGGCCTTCCATATTGGAGTAGATGATATTTGTAATGCTTTTGGGGTGCAGATACCGCTCCTGGCTGAGACACTCTTCAAACTCTTCATACGACAGGCTGAGAAACGGGTTGCATTTCAACTCATACCCGATGGTCGAGCTGGTCTTGGCTTCCAGGGCTTTTGCACACAGCCCCCCTCTGCCGTGGGCCGGGCACACCTCGACATCAGCAGGCAAAGTGCACAAACGGTCATGAAGTGAGGTATAAAGGGAGCCGATCTGCTCTTCGATCACTTCTCTGCCGGCCAGATCGGGCCGGCCCACGCCCCCCACCAGCAGGCAGTCTCCCGTGAGAACGGCACAAGGAACCTCTCCCCGCGACCGGTCCGTCACCAGGATCGACATGGAAAAAGGGGTATGCCCCGGAGTCCAAATAAAGCTAAGTTCTATATCTCCCATGCGGATCACCTGTCCGTCCCGGACCTCCTCAAGCTCGAACTGGGCGGGGGTTCCTTCCATCATATAAATCCGGGCCTCGGTTCTGGACATAAGTTCCTGGTTTCCACTCAGGTGATCTTCCTGGGTATGGGTCTCGAATATATAGTCGATCTCCATTCCGTACTGGTAGGCGATATTGAGATAATCTTCCACATCCCGTTTCGGATCGACTACGCATGCACTCCTTGTGCGCATACACCCGATGAAATAGGAAAGACAGCCCATGCCTTCGACAGCAATCTGTTTGAAAAACATTGTATTGGTCCTGTTTGGTTTTTATTCCGTCCGTTTTTTGTTATTGACCTACAACTCTATTTGAGTAGTAAAATTTGTCAATACAAAATTTCAGAATCAGCAAATAACAGCGGACTTCTGTAAGGAGTTCGCATCCCTGCGGAACCGGTTGCGGTTATCGCCCCGGATCGAACGGAACCGACCGGTTCAGCATCACCTTTCCGGTGTCGATCACGGTGTCTTTGATCACAAGCTCCACCCCGCAGGCCAAGGTTTCAGTGAGTGTCCGTGCGTATACAGGATCGATATGAACGGCCGGGGAAAACGTATCCGCATCCATACGCTGGATGATGAAAAAAATCACGGCCCGGTGCCCCTGGCCGGAGAGTTCGGCAAGGGCCTTCAGATGTTTTCTCCCCCTGTCTGTGACCGCGTCCGGAAACATGGCCACCCGGTTTTCCACAAGCGTACAGTTCTTAATTTCAATGTAGCACCGCTGTCCGGCCGATTTTTCCAGCATCAGGTCCAGTCTTGTCCCCTCCCCGGTTTTCACCTCCGGTTTCACGGTTTCATAACCGCAAAGCTCTTTGATGATTCCGTTTTCCACACACTTTTTCACCAGCCGGTTGGGCGTGAGGGTGTTGATGCCCACCAGGGAGTCTCCTGTGTCAATCAGCTCCCAGGAGTATTTAAGCTTTCGCCCGGGTTTATCACTCTGCGAGATCCAGACCTTGGCCCCCGGCTGTGAACAGGTTTTCATGGACCCGGAGTTGGGACAGTGGGCGGTTACGACCCGGCCGTCTTCGAGCTCCACATCGGCAAGAAACCGCTTGTAGCGTTTGACGAGGGTTCCCTCGATCAGGGGAGGAAACGCAATGGAACGCTCCTGATATGACACTGCTCTCCCGGTTTCCACCGTTTATACGCCTCCGCCGTAACTGTCCGCGGAAACGGGAGTCTTGCGTCTTGTACGCCGGGGTATCGAAGAATTGGTATTTTTGGCCGGTTTTTCACTGATCCGGGTCAACAGATCGAGCTTTGCATGATTTTTGATCTCTTTTTCAATGGTAAACGTGTACCGCTTCAGAACAATCTGGAATTTCAGGTTCGCAGAACCGGTCTTGATCCGCCCGATATTCATATTGACTTTTTCGATGATATCCGGGTAGGCCCGGAACAGCTCGTTTCTGATTTCTTCGTGAAGCGCATCCAGACGGATAAAACAGGACGAAGGGACATCCAGGTTGAACATGATGGTTTTGGTTTTTGCCTTGCTGAAATTTATGACTTCGCTGCCCAGGATGATATTGTTGGGGATATAGGTAATATTGCCCTCGTCCGTCTGGATCTCGGTATGCAAAAATGTGACATTGCGGATCTTTCCCATGTTGCCGTCAACCAGAATATAGTCACCGATCCTGAAATTGGTGGAGAACATGATGATAAGACCGTTGATCGTGCTCACCACATATTCTTTCAGTACCCATGAAAGGCCGGCGAAAAATATACCGAAGATGGTCAGAAACGTCTTTACGTCCACATTCAGATACCCCAGCACCACGGTGAAAAACGAGAGATGCAGGACCAGGCTGGTCACATAGGAAATCCCGATGGTCAGGTTGTCAAAGTGCTCCCTGTGAAACTTGTTCCGCTTTCTGTACGAGGACAGAATAATGATTTTGGCCACGTGGCTGGTAATGTACATGGCGAAATAGACCACAAGGATGTCCATGACGGTGCTCATGGAAGTCTGCTCGTACCGGTCCTTGTAGAACGTATGGAGCAGATGAATCCCGACAAGGAAAAAAGCGATAAAATAGGTTTTGAGACGGTTTCTCCGGGAAATTTTCAAAGGTTCCATCAGAACCGTTTTCCTGACCCGTCCGAAAAATTTTTTCATGGGTTGCGTCATTACGCCTTTGCAATTTGTTTTTGCAG
>CAYFVA010000228.1:0-4101 GCA_964346265.1 uncultured Desulfobacterales bacterium | reverse complement strand
CCAAAGGACAAGTCGGATGGTGGAATGATTTATTTTTGAGGGCCTAAAATCCGCCATTTTTCAAAGTACTCATTCACGCTGCGGATTCCCGCAACAGATACGTTTTCAAGGATGGTACACGTAATATCATGCACCTTTCTTTCTTCTGCAAGCTCCATTGCGGGCTCGCCCGATTTTTCATACATCCTGTGAAATCTGGAAAACCGAACGATATGCACCAGCTCATGCACCATGATATACAGAAGAAACGGCATAAGGTGCAGAGAATCTCTTTTTTCCACCGCCTCCAGTATGGTTCCGTCCTGCAGGCATATAATATAACAGGTAAAAGCGGCCGAGCTTAAATAGGCATCCTTCTTCCGGGCTTCATATTTGACCACCTGCGCAAACGGGCCGCAGATGATTTCGTGCTCGGCAAGGTCCTTTGCCGTCCGGACTTCGTAGCGGCTGTGGAGCCACTGGCCGGAGGACATTTTGTAATGATTGCCGACAAGCTCTTCAGCAACCGTCACCGCCTCATCAACCGTTTTGAGCTGGTCCGGGGAAAACCGCTTCAATGCATCCATACCTTTGTTTTCCGGTAAAACTGATAAAGAATTTGAAAAAGCTGCATAATATGATATATTCTATAGTTTGAAAATAGAAATATTGGCATGCACCAATACACTCAAAAACGCAAAAGCAAAAAAAGGAGGTGATCGGTTTGGGCAGCGTAATCAAAAAGAGAAGAAAAAAGATGAGAAAACATAAGCACAGAAAACTTCTGGCAAAAACCCGCCACCAGAGGAAAAAGAAGTAAGCCTGAGAAAATCGGGATAAGCGAGATTATTGAAGGTGATGGTTTCATCGAAAACCACCACCTCAATACTCGTTTCATTTATTTTATTTCACGTCTCCATCCTTGAAAAGCCGCATGAAATCGGAATCCGTGGAAAGGACAAGCGTGCTTTCCTTGTCCAGGGTCCCCCGATACACATCAAGGGTTTTCATAAAGGAGTAGAAATCCGGATCAAGGCCGTATGCACTTGCATAAATTTCAGTCGCCTCTGCATCCGCCTCACCTTTCACAGTTTCAGCAGTTTCATACGCTTCCGATGAGATCTCTTGAAGGATTTTTTCCTTTTCTCCCCGGATCTCGCTGGCCTGGCCGCGGCCCTCGGATCTGAACTTTTCAGCGACCTGATTACGCTCGGCGATCATCCTTTCATACACCGCTTCCTGTACCGTATCAATATAATTGACCCGCTTGATCTTCACATCCAGAAGCTCGATCCCGAACTTTTTCAGCTTGGGCCGTGCCTGCTGCACAATCCGTTTTGTGATCCCGTCTCTTCCCAGTTCCACCTCATACCGCTTGTATTTTTCAAAGCTGGTTTCCTTTTTTACCGCATCTGCATCCTCTGCCAGCTTATCTTCCGTTTCATCTTCCTGCTCCAGCATCTGTTCTTCAAACGTACCCTCACTCGATTCAAGTACCTCCAGAAGCCGGTTGCTGTTTCTCACACTCTCCACCAGGGGATAAGAGGTCACAAGGTTCCGCATGGCCGGATCAATGATATCATCCAGCCTTCCAAGCGCAGCCGTTTTGTTGTTCACAGTCTGAAAGAATTTCACCGGGTCCACGATCTTCCACCTGGCAAAGGTATCCACCCAGATGTACTTCTTGTCTCTCGTGGGCACCTGGCCCTGGTCTCCGTCCCACTCCAGGAGCACCTTTTCAAAAAAGCTCGTTTTCTGGATAAACGGGATCTTGAACTTCAGCCCCGGCTCCTTGATGGGATCTCCCACCACTTTTCCGAACTGGGTCAACACCACCTGCTCGGTTTCATCCACCACATAGGCTGACGAATACAATACCAGACCCGCCAGAACCAAAATTCCTATAACCAGTTTCACCGTATTGTTCATTTTTTCCACCACGCTATATCATTTATTCGAATTTCTGTTGGTTGTCATGCCGCCGGGAACACCGCCGTCCCCCATGGGAAGAAACGGAAGCAGGTTCTTCTGGCTCGAATCAATCACGTATTTTTTCCCCATCTTCGGGATCACATCACTCATCGCTTCGAGATAGAGGCGCGTTTCCGTCACCTTTCTGGCTTTGGCGTATTCTTTGTAGATGGATTTGAATTTGGCCACATCACCCTGGGCCTTGTTCACCCTTTCAATGGCATACCCTTCGGCATCCTTGATCACCCGCTTGGCTTCGCCGCGTGCAGCAGGCACCGCCTTGTTGTACTCTTCACGCGCCTTGTAGATGATCTGCTCTTTTTCCTGGATGGCCGCATTCACCTTGTTAAAAGAGGGCTGCACCGGTTTGGGCACATTGGTTTTCTTCATCTCGATGGTCACGATGTTGACCCCGGCCTCGGCCTGGTCCATCTCCGTCTGGAGCTTTGCCGTGGCAGCCTGGGCGATCTCGATTCTTTCACTGATCACCTCGTTGATGCTCCGGTCCCCCACCACGGTCCGCATGGTGGACTCGGACATGTCTCTCAGCAGCGATTTCACATCCTTGACCTTAAAAAGGTAGTTGTACGGATCAGCAATCCGGTACTGCACGATCCAGGGGACAATGGCCACATTGAGATCTCCGGTGAGCATCAATGCTTCATCCCGCTCCGTACTCTCGTTGGAATACCGGAAATTGTCAGAGCCCTGTACCGTTTCAAACCCGAACTCCTCCTTCCGGATCCGCTTGACCATCACTGTTTGCACCTGTTCTATCCCGGCCGGCAGTTTGAAATGAAGTCCCGGCTGGGAAGTACGGTTGTAATCCCCGAACCGCTGCACCACGCCGACCTCGTCCAGTTCCACCTGGTAGATCATAGAGCTTCCGAAAAAAACCAGAAGCAGAATGATTACCACGGCGATAATGCCGGTAAAGCGGAAGTTTTTCATCTTGTTGAAAAACTCGTCGAAATTCGGTGGAGTGGGCATGCCTCCCCCTCCCCCTTGCCGGCCGCCGCCGGACTTGTTTTCATATTTTTCTTTCTGTTCTCTTAATTTATCCCAGTCCCAGTTCATACGAAAATCCTGTTAAATTGTTGTTGATTGAAAAAAATCGTTACACACGGATTAAATATACAGGATAAATGATTTTGCAGTATTATCAAGGATAAAATGACAAGACGGATCCGAAAAACCACCTTTTCATGCACAAGCTGTAAACACGGCCCGGACCGGTGCCGGATACCCTTCCACCGTCCGGGCCGAATCCGCCGGATCCAGAAAATCGGCAAGGGACTCGGTCTGAATCCAGGGGGTCTTTCTCTGTTCCTGTTCAGTGGTTTTCGTGACATCCACGCACGACACCGACACCGAGGAAAACCCGGCCCGCAACAGCCACGATTCCATGCATTTGAGGTCCGGTATGAAAAACACATTCCGCATTTTGGCATACCTGGCTTCGGGGAACAGGCACAGCCCTTTTTCAGACTCCAATACCAGGTTGTCCAATACCAGCATGCCGCCCGGGCGGGTCATATGTCTGATTTGCGCCAGCATCTCCACCGGGGATTTTCTGTGATACAAAATTCCCATGCAGAACACCAGATCGAAATACCGGTCCATTGCAGGAAGGCGTTCAAACCCGGCCGGAATGCAGAACAGGTTGTCCAGCCCGAGGTATTTCTGCAACGCGAGATACTGATAGTAAAACGAATGCTGCGGTTCCACCCCAAGTACCAGCAAAGGGTTCCCGGCAGCGGAGCGGAACATGTAATACCCGTTGCTGGAGCCGATATCCAGTATCCTTTTGCCGGCAAGGTCGGGCAGAACGTTTTTGAACCGGTCCCACTTCATCCAGGATTGCCACTCGGAATCGATGTCCACGCCGAACACCCGGAACGGGCCTTTGCGCCAGGGGCAGAGCCGGTACAGATTATCCCGGAGACTTTCATACGATTGTTCATCCGCGTCTTCCCGGCTGCCGATAATAATTTTCGGGCTGTCCAGGGATACACTCGAAGGAGTAAGCTCGGGCAGATCCTCAAGCGCGTTGTTAAAATGGAATGCGTTTCCCGACGGGTGATCGAAAAACGCTTTCCTCTCCTTGATAAGAGATTCAAATTCCGGCAGACAGGTTTCCAGCCCGTACCG
>CAYFVA010000227.1:0-4101 GCA_964346265.1 uncultured Desulfobacterales bacterium | reverse complement strand
TGAATAAAATTCAATTTTT
Source organism: uncultured Desulfobacterales bacterium (assembly GCA_964346265.1). Classification (GTDB taxonomy): domain Bacteria; phylum Desulfobacterota; class Desulfobacteria; order Desulfobacterales; family Desulfobacteraceae; genus JAIPEK01. Next base: position 4,082 of record CAYFVA010000227.1, on the reverse strand, counting down.
ATCATTTTATCACTTGACATTTCCAGGTACCACCTTTATTAAAATTGATTATTCACTAAATTTCTTCAGGAGTTTTTTCCAATGCCCGCACTTCAAAGAACGGTTTTTAATGAAAAACACAAAGGTCTCGGGGCTATTATGGTGGACTGCAACGGGTGGCAGATGCCGGGCCATTACCCCGGCGGCGATGTCCGGGAACACCTTTGCGTACGATATCATGCAGGGCTTTTCGATGATTCCCACAAGGGGAAATTTCACATCACCGGCTCCACCGCCCTGTATTTTCTCCAGCATGTTCTCACCAACAACGCAGAAGCCCTGTCGGACGGGCAAAGCCAGTATACCATCATCCAGAACGAAGCGGGATCCGCCCTTGATGACGCCCTGCTTTTCCGACTGGAGGCGGACCGGTACCTGCTCTGCGTCAACGCGGTCAACCGGGAGCACGCCTGGAACCATCTGCACAGGGAAGCTGAAAACTTCAGGGATCTGTATATTGAAGACAGGACCTTTGAGCTTGCCATGCTGTGTCTCCGGGGCCCCGGCGCGGGCCGGATCATCGACCAGGTCCTGGAAAATCCCCTGCCGGAACACAAGAAAGAAGGGCACGCCGGAACCGCTCTCATCGCCGGAACCCGGGTGACACCGATGGAAACCGCAGACCATAGTCTCCCGGGACGTGTGGACCTTTTCATGGACAAACAGGAGGCACTGCCTGTATGGGATCTTCTTTCCGACAACGGTGCCGAACCGGTCGGCATCGAGGCGCAGGAGACCCTGCGGCTGGAATCCGCCATGCCGCTTTTCGGGCATGAGCTCGGGCTTGACCCGGAAAATGCCCCGATCCCCATCTTCGCCTCTTCCTTTGCTCCGGCCGTGGTGAGTTTTTCCCTGAAAAAGGGGGATTTTGTGGGAAAAGACGCGCTTGTGGAGCAGTTCCGGGCGTACGAACGAATCGCCGCCCATGACTGTTCCGACATCGCCGCCCTGCCCCGGATGATTTACCCGGTGGCCGTCAAAGACGAAAAGAGTGCGGACCGGGGCGACGAAGTTCACAGAAACGGCAAACGGATCGGAGTTGTTACAAGCGGCGCCTTGGTGCCTCTGCAATCCGGAGATTTGCCTGACACCGATTCTCTTTGTTCCCCCGGCGGGAAAAAATATTCCGCCGCCCTTGCACTGCTGGATTCCGAGACCTTACCCGGCGAGCGGATTCAAATCCGGATCCACAACCGGTTCACCGACGCCATAGTCGTCCCCTTCGGCCGAAAACCGGACTCCGGGGTATGCTTTTCCTCCGTTTTATGGGACAGCGGTATCTCTGCAGGCACCCGGACCACGTCAAAAAGCACCACTGCAAACCCGACCTCCCATTGATATCAAGGGGCTGTACGTCCGGTTATCTTTCTTCTTGAACCCGGCCCCTCCTTGTGACATAATTATTTTCATAACGGCGTGTCCTTTCGGACACAACGAATGAGCAAAGAGTACTATGATGCAGCAGCATCACAACGAAAAATGAAACTTGATTGAGGCTGCGCCTTGTTACAAGTTACAAGTCTGAAGTCAATTGTCTCTTGTTTCTTGTCTCTCGGCCCTTGTCTCTTGTTTCAAGTTTCCTGCAAAGGCGGATAATGGAGCACGACAACTTTTCCAACTTTACCCGGACCGCAGAGAACGCCGCCCGAAGAGCCGGGCGGATTCACATGGACAACCTGGGAAAATCCCTGCATGTCCGGGCCAAAGACGCTTCTTTCGATCTTGTCACCGAATCCGATCTTCAGGCGGAAAAAGAGATGGTCGAACTGATCCGGTCCGAATTTCCCGATCACGATTTTCTGGCAGAAGAGAATACGTATGAAAAGACCCAAAGCGCTTACCAATGGATCATCGATCCTTTGGACGGCACCAACAACTTTTCCTTCGGCATTCCTTTCTTTGCCGTATCCGTGGCGTTGTACAAATCCGGCGCCCCTGTGTCGGCAGCGGTTTTTCTGCCGTACATGAACGAGATGTTCATTGCCGAAACCGGCATGGGAGCATTTCTCAATGGAAAACCCATCCACAGCTCAAAGGTGGAAAATTTTGAAAAGGCGGTGCTCACCACGGGATTTTACTACGACAGGGGAAAAGCCATGACGGATAACCTGGAGAGGATCAGGCGCTTTTTTGAAAAGCATATCGTGGGCATCCGGCGGACCGGGGCTGCTGCAATGGATTTATGTTACACCGCCTGCGGCAGGTTCACCGGCTTCTGGGAATTCAGGCTGAGCCCGTGGGATTTTGCCGCAGGCCGGCTGATCATAGAGGAAGCAGGGGGCTGCATTACCGATTTTGAAGGAAGAAAATTACCTGTGGAGACCGAAAGCCCCGTCCTTGCCGCGGGATGTGAACCTTTGCGGCAAAAAATGCAGCATATCACAGGCAACAGACAACGATAGACACGAGGTATTCACATGGATTTCAAAGCACACCTGCAAACCACATGGGATCTGTTTATCAGCCGTATTGTTTCCCTGCTCATTCTTACCCTGGTATTTTTCGCCGCCAGCGTGATTACACTGGGAATACTTGCTCCGGTTGCATCAGCCGGGTATTTCCACTCCATTCTGCGGCTTGTCAGGGAAGGAAGGGAACCAAAACCCCAGGATGTATTCTCTCATCTCCGGCTTTTCCTTCCGCTTTTGGCTTTCGGACTCGTTGTGTTTGTCCTCATCCTGATCGGCACAATACTTCTGATCCTTCCCGGAGTCCTGTTCTTTCTTGCGGTATCCTTTTTCTGTCTGTATATGCTGCCGATGATGACGGACAAAGACCTGGGCCTTTTCGAGGCTGTCAAACAAAGCTTCACCGTCACAACCAACAGGGCTGCAGAGCAAATGGTGGTCTTTCTCATATTCGCCGGCATTTCCGCCCTGGGCAGCTCCTTTTTCATCGGTGCGCTTTTCACCCAGCCCTTTGCCACCATCTTCCTGATGTCCATATACCACAAGGAAGTTGACACCCACACCATCATCAAACCGTAAACCGACAGCAAACAACGGGATTGTAAAACGAATGACCAAAATGAAAGCACTTGTCAAATCAAAACCGGAAAAGGGCCTCGAGCTCATGGATGTCGATCTTCCCGAAGTCGGGCAGAGCGATGTCCTGATCCGAATCCGGAAAACCGCCATATGCGGCACGGACATCCACATCTACAACTGGGACGACTGGGCCGCCGCCACCATCCCCGTGCCCATGCATGTGGGACACGAATTCGTGGGAACCATTGAAAAGGTGGGCGGCAATGTCCACGACTTTTCCCCGGGAGACCTGGTGTCCGGGGAAGGCCATCTGGTCTGCGGCCACTGCAGGAACTGTCTTGCCGGACGGCGCCATCTGTGCAGGGACACAAAAGGGGTCGGCGTGAACCGGCCGGGCGCCTTTGCCGAATACCTCTCGATCCCGGTCACCAATGTCTGGTACTGCGACAGGTCCATTCCCCTGGATGTGCTGGCCTGCTTCGACCCCCTGGGCAACGCCGCCCACACGGCCCTGTCGTTCGATGTCCTGGGCGAGGATGTACTGATCACAGGCGCAGGCCCCATCGGGTGCATGGCCGCCATGATCGCAAAGCATGCCGGGGCCAGATACGTGGTCATCACCGATCTCAACCCGTACCGGCTGAAACTGGCGGAAAAATCCGGGGCCGACCTGATCCTTGACGTGTCAAAAGACACCGTGGCAGATGCCCAGAAACAACTCGGGATGAAGGAAGGATTTGATGTGGCCATGGAGATGTCCGGGAGCCCGGCCGCCCTTACCACTATCCTGGATAACATGTGCCACGGGGGAAAGATCGCCCTTCTCGGCATCATGCCGGAGAATACGGAGATCGACTGGAACAGGGTGGTGTTCAACATGCTCACCATCAAAGGAATATACGGACGAGAGATGTACGAGACCTGGTACAAAATGACCACCATGATTCAGTCCGGACTCGACATCTCCCCGATCATCACCCATCACTTTCCCTTTACCGAATACGAGGATGCATTCGACATCATGGCATCCGGGAATTCAGGAAAAGTGATACTGGA
>CAYFVA010000226.1:0-4125 GCA_964346265.1 uncultured Desulfobacterales bacterium | reverse complement strand
GGGAGCGCTTCACCATGGACGACGGGCTTTCGGATGCCGTGCGCAAGGTTTTTGTGCGATTGTACAAGGAAGGGCTGATTTACGAGGACCAGTACATCATCAACTGGTGCCCGAGGTGCAAAACCGCTCTGGCTGATCTGGAAGTGGAGTACGAGGAAAAGGACAGCACCTTATACCATATCCGGTATCCCTTTAAAAAAGGAAAAAAGGACGGGCTCGTGGTGGCCACCACAAGGCCCGAGACCATGTTCGGGGATACGGCCGTGGCCATTCATCCGGATGACGAAAGATTCACCGAACTCGAGCAGGATACGATCCTTCTTCCGTTGACCGATAAAGTCATCCCGATCATAAAAGATCCGTACGTGGACATGGAATTCGGCACAGGCGCACTCAAGGTAACCCCGGCCCACGATACAAACGATTTCACCCTCGGGGAAAAACATGATCTCGAACGGGTCAAGGTGATTGACGAGGACGGCTGCATGACCGAAGAAGCGGGTCAGCGGTACCAGGGACTCGAGAGGTTCGAGTGCCGGGAGAGGGCCGTGGCGGATCTGGAAAAGCAGGGGCTTGTGGTCAAGAAGACCCCGCTTTCAAACAGTGTGGGAGAATGCTACCGGTGCAAGGCCGTGGTGGAGCCGTTTTTGTCCAAACAGTGGTTCGTCCGGGTGGGGCCGCTGGCCGAGAAATCCATGGATGCCGTAAAAGAGGGAGAAACCCGGATTGTTCCCAAAAACTGGGAAAAGACCTATTTTGAATGGCTCGAGAATATCCGGGACTGGTGCATCTCAAGGCAGATCTGGTGGGGGCACCGGATTCCTGCCTGGAAATGCCGATCCTGCGGCGCAAACACGGTGGAGGAGTATGACCCGGACCAGTGCGTCGAATGCGGCTCCTTTGATATCTACCAGGAGACGGATGTCCTGGATACCTGGTTTTCCAGCGCACTGTGGCCGTTTTCCACCATGGGGTGGCCGCAGGAGACACGGCTTTTGAAGAAATTTTATCCCACAGATCTTCTGGTGACCGGATTTGATATCCTGTTTTTCTGGGTGGCCCGGATGATGATGATGGGGATTCACTTCATGAAAGAGGTTCCGTTCCGGGACGTCTACATCCATGCGCTGGTGCGGGACGAGGACGGAAAGAAAATGAGCAAGTCCAAAGGGAATGTCATCGATCCCATCCAGGTGATCGAGAATTACGGGGCCGATGCCTTCCGTTTCACATTAGCCGCGTTCGCCGCCCAGGGCAGGGATGTCAAGATGTCCGAAAGCCGGGTGGAGGGATACCGCCATTTTGTGAACAAGCTCTGGAATGCGGCCCGGTTTTCCCTGATGCATATCGAGAAGGAGCGGGACGAGTTTGACACCGACCATCTTTCCGATCTGGAAAAATGGATCCTGTCCCGGACCGCGGCGACGGTCCGGGAAGTCAAGGAGGGGATTGACAGTTACCGGTTTAACGAGGCAGCGGCAAGCATTTACCAGTTTGCCTGGCATGAGTTCTGTGACTGGTATCTCGAGGCGTGCAAACCGGCGCTTTACGAGAAAGAGGGGATGGAAAGAAGAGATGCGGTAAGGGATGTCCTGTCAAAGGTCATGAAAGACATCCTGGTCATGCTGCATCCGTTCATGCCGTACGTGACCGAAGAAATCTGGCATCAGCTGCCCACCTCCAAAGGATCGATCATGGAAGCCTCCTACCCGTATGACGAAAAGGTGTACAAGCTGCGCCGGAATACAGCCCTTGAAAAGGAGATGGAGTATGTGTTCGCCCTTGTCAGCGGGGTCCGGAATATCAGAAGCGAGATGAATATCCAGCCTTCCGTGAATCTGCGGGTCACTGCCCAGACGGACCATGCCCGGGAAAAAGGGCTGATGGAAGAGAACAGTTCCGTAATCGGTAACCTGGCACGTCTTGGAAAGCTGACCGTATCCGAAATGGATAATGCCCCTTCATCCAGTGCCGCTTTTGTTGTGGGCAATACCACGGCTTATGTGGATCTTAAGGGAGTAATCGATTTTGAAAAGGAAGAAAAGCGCCTTTTAAAGGAGATCGACAAGGTCACAAAAGAGCTTGTATCCGTTTCAAAACGACTCAGCAATGACAGTTTCCTGGAAAAAGCCCCCGAAGATGTGGTGGAAAAGGTGAAAGAACAGCAGAAAGGGCTGGAGGAAAAGAATGAAAGGCTGGCGGAGAGCCTTGAGCGCATTAAAAAGATGATGTGAGGATGGCATGGATGCATTATCCGAACTGATTTCACTGGCCCTTTACGAGGACTCGGGATTCGGGGACATCACCACGGATCGGCTGATGTGCCCGGGCAGCGCCGGCAGCGGTATCATCAAAGCCAAGGAGCCGCTGATACTTTCCGGCATGAAAGTGGCTGAGCAGGTGTTCCGGACAGTGGACCCGGACGTGGAAATCCATTCGGAGTTCAGGGATTCGGACCGGATTCAAAACGGGGATACGATAATGAAGGTCAAAGGGGGACTGAAGTCCATGCTCAAGTCCGAGCGGGTGGCACTGAACTTTCTCCAGCGCCTCTCCGGGATTGCCACGTTCACCCGTTCCATTGTCGATCATCTGGACAACAAAGAAGTCCGGGTGGTGGACACAAGAAAGACCACGCCCGGGTGGCGTTTGATCGAAAAGGCTGCCGTCCGTGACGGCGGGGGGTACAATCACAGGATGTCTCTTTTTGACGGGGTTCTGATCAAGGACAACCATATCACTGTGGCCGGAGGTATCCGCAATGCAGTGGCCGCCATCCGGCCCGGGCTTTCCCATCTGATCAAAATCGAGGTGGAGGCGGCCACAATGGCCCAGGTGGAAGAAGCGCTTTCCGCAGGAGCGGACGTTATCATGCTGGACAATATGGATGTTCCTGAGATGAGAAAGGCGGTGGAGCTGATCGATCACCGGGCGCTGGTGGAGGCCTCCGGCAACATCGACAGGGACAATATCCGGGAAGTTGCAGCCGCCGGTGTGGACATGATTTCCATGGGAGCGCTCACCAACCAGGCCCGGGCGGTGGATCTCAGCATGCGGATTTAGGCCGTCGGAAATAATAAGTCACACCATAGGACTTGTCTTTTTGTCCGTCTTCTGCGTTGCGCCCGTGGGCACATATTTCAATATGCTCCAACAGGCGCGCCTTGAATACGAACAAAAATCCTGCGCCCTATGGAGGAATTATTTATTTCCAACGGCCTTACGTCTGAACATCGGTTACAGGGTCGTGAGCATGTCCCGTCCCGAGTTCTTGGACATATACAGGGCTTTGTCTCCCCTTCCCACAAAGGATTCCAGAGATTCGTTTTCGATATATTCGGTTGCGCCGAGGCTCACGGTGATCGAGCGTTCCACCCCTTTTTTCGGGGTGAATACCTGTTCGGCGATGGTCTCTTTGATCCGATCTCCCACCACGCAGGCTTTATCGATGCCGGTTTCCGGAAGAAGCACGGTGAATTCCTCTCCCCCGTACCGGTAGGCCGTGTCCGAAGCTCTCAGGCAGTCAGGCACCACTTTTCCGATCCGCATCAGTACTTTGTCTCCTTGGAGATGGCCGAATGTATCGTTGTATTCTTTGAAAAAGTCGATATCAATGATCAAAAGGGAAAGGGGTCTGTTGTATCTGGCGTGGCGCTCGATTTCTTTTCTGACCTGTTTGAAGAAGTGTCTCGAGTTGAAAAGATCCGTCAGCCCGTCGGTTATGGCGAGCCTTTCCAGCTCCTTGAGCATTTCGTCCCGCTCTTTTTGAAGTTCGAGTTCCCGAACGACCCGTTTGATCCTCAGTTCCAGCTCTTCAAACCGGAAGGGCTTGAATATGAAATCGCTTGCCCCCGCGTTGATGGCCTCCTCATATGAATAATCGGCATTGTATCCGGTCATGACCATGACATTGGCGTTGTGTTCGTTGAAGATATGGCGGGTCAGTTCAAGCCCGTCCATTCCGTGCATCATAATGTCGGTGATCACAATGTCCGCGTTGAAATGTGTGAGTTTGTGGATGGCCTCTTCCGCGTTTTCCGCCGAATCAACCTCGTACTCCAGCATTTCAAGGAAATCCACCACGGACTCACGGACGGCTTTATCATCATCAACTACAAGTAGGGC
>CAYFVA010000225.1:0-4126 GCA_964346265.1 uncultured Desulfobacterales bacterium | reverse complement strand
AACCGACCGGCATTTGAAGCCGCTTCCAGGTACCACCGGATCGTCTGCTGCCTCTTTCCGGGGCTTTTATATTCGGTGGTGTCCAATATAGCATGACCGTTATTCCGAACCGGCCGCTTTCTCGATCACCCGCTGATCTTCGGGTATCGGAGATGGCGCCGGTTCTCCTGTAAAAGTCTGCACCGCGCTGAACTTGGAGGGACAGACCTCGGCGCAGGTTCCGCATTTGATGCAAAGTTCCTGGTCGATCACATGAACCAGCTTTTTTTCGCCTTCAATGGCCCCGACAGGACACCGTTTGCGGCAGATCCCGCAGGCTTTGCAGAGGACGGGATCGATATAATACGACGGAATGTCCCTGAAAAGCGCCTCCACTTCATCTGCGGTGAAAAGCCCCTCATGGTCGGATTCATTCCCGGGACGGGAGGCAAGCTTCTCTTTTTTCGCCATCTTGATGTACGGAACCAGCCGGGCGATTCCCTGCATCTCGGATTTCAGAGAATCCTTGTCCGGCTCCCCGTCCGTTCCCAGGGGCCCCGCCGCCTTGACACGAGACGCAAACTCGTCCACCGTACGGGCGAAAAGCTGCCCCTCGCCGGATGACATGAAAGCCATGGACAGGCGTTCCGGGTTCATCCCGATGTGTTCCATGATGGTTTTCATCAAGCGTACCATGTTCCACGCATCATAGTTTCCATGGGTCAGGTAGTTGCACTCGTTGAGGCGGCAGCCGCCGATGAACACCCCGTCCATTCCGTTGGCAAAGGCCCGAAGTACAAACTCGGGATCCACCCTGCCGGAACACATGACACGGATCAGCTTGATCTCGGTGGTATATTGCAGTCTGGAAACTCCAGCCAGGTCAGCAGCGCCGTACGCTCAATGCTGACATACGAATCCGAGTATTTTCGGTTTGAACATGAATCCCGAGGCACTCATCGGATCAATCCTCCTTTACCGGGCATGCCGGTGTTTTCTACCTGTACTCTTCTACACATCTTCCGTGACCGCGTCAATCTTTTCAAGAACTTTGTGCTCTGCTGCCGCATCGATCTGGCCATCGATCGCCTCATCCGTAAAATGTTTCAGAAAAATGGCGCCTGTCGGGCACTTGGCGTTGCACAGGCCGTCCCCCTTGCACAGCACCGGATTGACCCGCGCCTTTTTCCCCTGTTTGGTTTTGACAAGATCAATGGCCTGGTACGTGCACGCCTCCACGCAGGCGCCGCATCCCATGCACTTTTGCTCCACCACGTCGCACACGGCGCCGGACACGGTGACCGTATCATTGGACAGAAGGGTCAACGCCCGGCCTGCCGCGCCGTACGCCTGGCTGATGGTTTCCGTGATATGCTTGGGATAGTGGGCGGTCCCGCAGAGGAATACCCCGTCTGCAGCAAACTCCACCGGCCGCAGCTTCACATGCGCTTCCTTGAAAAACGCATCCTCGTTGAACCCGACCTTGAACAGCCGGGCGACTTCTTCGGCGGACGCCGACGGAATCACGGCCGCGGCAAGGGACACCACATCCGCATGAAGCTCCAGCCCGTGACCGAGTACCGGGTCGGGAACAGTGATCCGCAGGACTTCTTTTCCGCCCTCCGTGACCGCTTCCACAACCGGCTTTTCTTCCGGTTCGTACCGGATGAAGTACACCCCTTCTTCCGAAGCCTGCCTGTAATAATCCTCCTTGAACCCGTATGTTCTCATGTCCCGAAACAGGATGTAGATCTGCATTTGAGGGTTGATCTTTTTGAGATTCAGAGCGTTCTTGACGGCATGGCTGCAGCATACGCGGCTGCAGTAATTTCTGTCCTCGTTTCTGCATCCCACGCACTGGATCATCACCATGGTCTGCGCATTCACCACGGTGTCATCCTTTTCAGCAATCCGGGAGCCAAGCTCCATGTGGGTGAACACCCGGTCGTTTTCCCCGTACAGGTACTCGGACGGTGTGTATTCCTCTGCACCCACGGCAATGACCGTTGCCCCGTGCTGGATCTTTCTGACCCGGTTCTCTGTTTCAACCACAGTGGTAAAATTTCCGATATAACCGCCCGCCTCCCGGATAACAGCCTCATGACAGACATGGATCAACGGATTTTTGTAGACCCGGCCGATCAGATCCCCAAGATACGCCTGCACATCCATCCCTTCAATGGTGGTGTGAAGCCGCCGGGCCATACCGCCGAGTTCCGTATCCTTTTCCAGCAGATAAACTTCATGTCCCTGGCCTGCAATGGAAAGCGCACAGGTCATTCCGGCGACCCCGCCGCCCACCACCAGCGCCTGTGGATTCACCGGCAGCTCGATATCCTGCAGAGGCTCCAGGAAACCGGCCCGGGCCACGGACATGGACACGAGATCCTTTGCCTTTTGCGTGGCCTCTTCCGGCTCTTTCGGGTGAACCCAGGAGTCATGTTCGCGGATATTGGCCATTTCACAGAAGTACTGGTTGATCCCCGCCTCCCGCAGGGTGTCCCGGAATAGCGGCTCCAGGGTCCTCGGGGAACAGGCCGCGATCACCACCCGGTTCAGTCCTTCCTGCCTCGAAATGTCCGTGATCTCCTGGGCCGAATTGGTGGCGCACGAGAAAAGCTGTTCCTGTGCATACACCACGCCCGGAAGGTCCAGGGAAAACTCCACAACCGACGGCACATCCACCACTCTGCCGATATTGGCCCCGCAGTGGCATACAAATACGCCGATCCGGGGATCCTCTCCGGAAGTATCCCGCTCGGGCGGATAGATCCGGTCTCTTGCAAGTTTGCCGCGGCGCCTGTCCAGGAACTCTCCGCACCGGGCGCCTGCTGCGCCTGCCGTGTACACCGACTCGGGGATATCCATTGGTCCCTGGAAGGCACCGCTGACAAATATTCCCGGCCTTGCGGTTTTTGTGGGCGCATGCGGATCAACCGCTGCAAAGCCGTGCGTGTTCAGTTCAATACCGAGCTTTTCGGCAAGCTTTTCACTTTCCGCCGGCGGATTGAGGCCGGCGGAAAGCACCAGAAGATCGAATTCCTCCTCTTTCACCCCGTCACTTCCGGCGTATCTGAGGATGACGCTTCCGGTTTCCTGATCCTCTTTTACCACGGACGGATAGCTGCGGATGAACCGGACACCGGGAAGATCCTGCGCCCTTTGAAAGTACCGCTCGAAATCCTTTCCAAAGGACCGGATATCGTTGTGGAATATTGTACAGTCCGCGTCTTTGAGATGGTCTTTTGTCAAAAGCACCTGTTTCTGGGTATAGGTGCAGCAGACACCGGAGCAGTAGCTGTTGTCCCCCGGGGTCACCCGTCTCGATCCCACGCACTGGATCCAGGCGATTCTTTCCGGGTGCCTCTTGTCGGACGGCCGCCGGATCTCGCCCTCATAAGGGCCGGTGGCGCACAAAAGCCGCTCAAAATCCATGCTGGTGACCACGTTCCGCATTTTTCCGTACCCGTAAGCGTCCCGGACCGAAGGATCGAACACCTCGTATCCGGCAGCCACCAGGACCGCTCCCACGTTCAGGTCCATTCTCTCTTCGGCCTGGTTGAGATCAATGGCGTCGTTTTCACAGACCGCCTCGCAGATCCGGCACTTGTTCTCTTTCAGATACAGGCAGTTTTCATCGATGTAGGCAATCAGGGGAATCGCCTGTGCAAAGTAGACATGCACGGCCTTGTTCTGTGACAGTTCCTGATTGAACGGGTCCGGGATCCGGACCGGGCAGTACTCGGTGCACATGCCGCAGCCCGTGCATTTGTCCTCCCGGATATACCGCGGCTTTCTCCGAAGACGGACGGTAAAATCCCCGGGATCGCCTTCCACCCCGTCCACTTCCGTGTACGTCATGACCTCTATGTTCGGATGCCGGTCGACCTCGACCAGTTTGGGCGAAAGAATTCACATGGAGCAGTCGTTGGTCGGGTAGGTCTTGTCCAGCTGGGCCATGTGGCCGCCGATGGCCGGAGACCGGTCCACCAGATACACCCGGAACCCCGAAGCCGCAAGATCCAGTGAGGCCTGGATACCGCTGACCCCGCCGCCAAGGACCATCACATCGGCGGCACCGCGCTCCTTGCGCATGGTGGTAAAAAATCGGCCGGTACTGTCTGTCGGCACCTGTTCGTTTGTCACT
>CAYFVA010000224.1:0-4141 GCA_964346265.1 uncultured Desulfobacterales bacterium | reverse complement strand
TTATTCATTGTCGTTCTTTTCCCGGTTGTCGAATACACGTTGGCTTTTTCTCTGGGTTCTCGGCAGGGTATCAGGATCCTTGATCTCAACCTCGGCTCTCACAAGGAGTTTTCTCCTGATTTTATCGGAAACCGTTTTGCAAAGCGCCGTGTTGTTGTCACAGGAAACAGCCTCGTCCCTTTCCACACAAATGGTCATCATATCCCGTCCGTCCGTCTTGTGGTCGAGATAGATCTGGTATTCGCTGGAAATCCCGTCAATGCCGCTCAAAAGATAATCCACCTGGGCCGGGTAAATATTCACCGCCCGGTAAATGAACATATCATCGCTTCTGCCGGTGATCCGGCCGTGTCTCGGGAACGGTACGCCGCAGCGGCACCCGCCCGGGATCTTTTGGGTGATGTCATGGGTCCGGTACCGGATCAAAGGGGCAGCCTCCTTGACAAGAGAGGTGATCACAAGCTCCCCTTCCGTGCCGTCAGGCACCGGTTCAAGTGTGACAGGGTCGATGATTTCATAAACAAACAGATCGTCCCAGAAATGGATCCCCTCGTGGAACCCGCAGTCAAGCCCGGTCCCGGGACCGTAGGCCTCGGTCATGCCGTAGATGTCATAGATCTCTTCCACGCCGGTAAGCTCCTGGATGCGTCTGCGCATGGCGCGGCCGTGCCGCTCTGCCCCCAGTATGATCTTTTTGAGATTGATTTGACCGAAAAGGTTCCGTTTCTTGATCTCTTCGGCCATCAAGAGCGCCATGGATGCGGTGGAACAGAACACCGTGCTCTGCATGTCCACCAGCATTTCAATGTGCATGTCCGTATTCACCGGCCCCAGAGGCACTGCCATGGCGCCGAACCGCTCACACCCGAGCTGGAACCCGGCCCCGGCCGTCCACAGGCCGTATCCCACTGCGATATGGACCCTGTCCTGCCGGGTCAGGCCGGCAAGTTCATAGCAACGGGCAAACATGTCCGCCCACACGTCGATATCCCGCCGGGTATAGCAGAGGATCTTGCGTTTGCCGGTGGTGCCGGAAGAGCCGTGGATCCGGACGATCTTTTCGTCATCCACGCATTTAAGAGCTAGCGGATAATCCGCTTTCAGGTCCTCTTTATCCAGAAGGGGCAGGTGTTTCAGATCATCAAGCGACTTGATGTCTTCAGGGGTTATACCCGCCTTTTCAAATTTGGAACGGTACAGGGCGGAATTGTCCATGGCATGCCGTACCGTTTTTGTAAGATTTTCAAGGCGCGCCGCCTCAAACTCTTCCTCATGCCGATCATACGGAATAAATCCCATTATGCTTTATCTCTCCCTAATTCGTATCCGCTCAGAAATGCGTTCCGCGCATTCTCCACCACATTTTCTTTCTTGCCGGCAAACCGGTTTTCGATCCCGCGTATCATCTCATCGGGCGAAAACAGATCCGACAGGGCAGCAAAAGCGCCGAGCATGTAAAGATTCACAGAAGGACTGTTGTCCCGGGCGGCAAGGCGATCCGCATCAACCGCCCTGACCCCTTCATCAACCGGTCCGCCGTCCGGCATGTTCACCAGACAAAGGCCGCCCTGCCTGACAAAAGAGCGGTGCTGATGAAAGTTGTCAAGGGTGAAAGCCACGAGTATATCCGCACACCCGGGGCGTACCAGCGGACTTTGAAAATCCCCGGTCTTGAAATGCGAGATCACGGTCCCGCCCCGCTGGGCCATGCCGTGGGTCTCGCTGGTGAGAACGGGATGCCCTTTTTCCATGCACGTATTGGCCAGAATGCCCGTTATCAGAAGAACTCCCTGTCCGCCGACGCCGCTGATGACGATCTGCTGTTTCATGTTATATCCAAACTCCGGTCATTTGCAGTTTTGATTGAATTTTTGGGACACACGGACACACAGACCCCGCATCCTGTGCACAACTTGTAGTCGACGGCAACGCTCTCCCCTGAGTCCTCCATCCGGAGAGCCGGACATTCAAAATGGGACAGGCAGTATCCGCAGCCGTCACAGGTATCCTCCACCTTGACTTTCACGTACCCCTGCCGGATCTGGTCCCTGGAAAGCGACAGCAGGCAGGGAGATTCAGCCAAAAGAACAGCCGGGCCGTTTTCCCTGGCGTACGCAACACCTTCCTTGACAAGGGAGATAAAATTCTTCACATCCAAAGGATTGCCTGATTTGACATACTCGATGCCGCAGCCTTTGACCACCTGCCCGATGTCCACGGCAGGCACAAGATTGCCTCCCACGTCAACTCCCGAGGCGGGTGTGGGCTGGTTCCCGGTCATGGCGGTGGTCCGGTTGTCCAGGATCACCAGCAGGAACTTTGCTTTCTGTACACACGCGTCGATGAGCGCCGGAATCCCGGAATGAAAAAAGGTGGAGTCCCCGATGGTGGCCACGATGGGCGGGCGGTCCTTGTCCTCGTATGCATGGGAAAATCCCGCGGCCTGGCTGACTGCGGCCCCCATGCAGAGCACGGTGTCCACGGCCCCGAGGTTCATGCCCAGGGTGTAACACCCGATATCGCTTGTAAAGATGCCCTTGGGGGCGGCCCGCTTGATGGCGAAAAAGCTTGCCCGGTGGGGGCACCCTGCGCACAGTGTCGGCCTTTTGCCGGCCGAAGCCTCCAATACTTTCGAAGAGGAGGCAACTGACACAAAATCGGAGATCACCTTTTCAACGGTTTCCGGTGACAGCTCACCAACCGAGGGGATATGGCCGGATTTTTTTCCTTTGACCTGATCCCTTGCCGCAAGCTGCATTTCAATGACACCAAAGGTTTCCTCTATGACCAGGATCTCATGATGATCCCGTAACAACTCCTCCTGGAACCGGGTATGAAGGGGATACGGCTGGATCACCTGGTACAGGCTTATCTTTTCCATAAGTTCCAGGTCTTTGAAAATATCTTTGGCATGGGCCGCGCAGATCCCGGCCACCACCACCGCCCGGTCCGATTTCACGGACGGATTCAGGCACACCGGATATGTGGCGCCGTAATCAGCGATACGGGCAAGCTTATCTTCAAGTTCGAAGTGCAGGATATACCGAAACTTGGGAGTTGCCGCCCACCGGCCCGGATTTTTCTCGAACCCGGCTTTGTTTTCCGGCATTTGAACATCCTGCAGCCAAAGGTCCTGCCTCGAATGGCACACCCTTGTCGTGGGCCGGAGCATCACGGGTATCTCGAATTTTTCTGAAAGCTCGAACCCGACTTTTACCATGTCCCGTGCCATTTCCGGGGAATCAGGGTCCAGCACCGGCACCTTGGCGGACAGGGCATACATCCGCGAGTCCTGCTCCGTCTGGGAGGAATGGGGACCCGGATCATCCGCGCTGATCACGATAAACCCGCCCTTCACCCCGAGGTAGGCCGCGCTCATGAACGGATCAGACGCCACGTTGAGGCCCACCTGCTTCATGGATACCATGGCGCGCAGTCCTGCTATGGCTGCGGTGTAGGCAATCTCGAACGCGACTTTCTCGTTGATCGCCCACTGCACATGCATGGTGTCCAGGTTTTCGCTCTGTTTCCATGCGGCCAGAGAGCCCAAAATCTCCGAAGACGGTGTCCCCGGGTAAGAAGCTGCCACGCGGCAGCCGTTTTCGGCAAGCCCCCGGGCCATGGCCTCATTTCCCAGCATCAGTCTTTTATTTTCCATTATTCCAGCTCTCCGGACCACTTCTGCAGCACGCCGAGCACGGCTGAATCTTTCTGTTTTAAAATTTTCGACCCCCTTGTAATTTTACACAGGCTGATTCCGTATTTTTCCGCTATCTTTCTCTGGGTCATCCCGGAATACAGATCCTTTAACAGCTTCCACCGCAAAGACAGGTCAGCAAGCTCCGAAGCTGTAAAAAGTTCGGTAAACAATGCCTCCATTTCTTCCGCATCCTCGATGGATGCCAGAATATGCAAAAGATCCCTGTCCAAAACGGCCACCTTTCAAAAAACGTTTCTGTCCATAAGAACATATACGAATTTTCATATTTTTCAAGATTTTTTTACACAAAAAAAACAGAAACAGACCTTTCTGCAACAACGGTCTTGTGATTTTCTGACCGATGAAGAACTCACGGTCATAGAACGGGGGGTTACAGATGGTTTTGGATATAACAGCCATCTCCTGACGGACACAACGAAT
>CAYFVA010000223.1:0-4157 GCA_964346265.1 uncultured Desulfobacterales bacterium | reverse complement strand
TTTTGGACAGGTAAAGCAAGCTCCGGATATATTTCTCTCAATACCGGGTGTGCTGCACCCGGCGGACGGGGATCAAAGCACCGGCGTGTGTTTGTTCACGAACCCTGAATACGGAAAAGGAGTGAGACATGAAAAGAAGTTTTGGAGTTTTTGCAGTTATTCTGCTGGTTGTTTTTACCTGTACAACAACCCGTGCGGGGCATCACGGGACACAAGAGCAGAACAGTAAAAAGGGGATTCTGCTGGTGACCTTTGGTACGAGTATCCCAAAAGCGCAGGAGGCTTTTGATCACATCGACAAAGAAGTCAAAAAGGCGTTTCCGGACACTGACGTCAAATGGGCCTACACCTCCCATATCATCCGCCATAAGCTGGCGGAACAGGGAAAAATGATTCCCTCGCCGGAAGAGGCCCTGGCGCGGATGATGGACCAGGGATACACGCACGTGGCGGTCCAGTCCCTTCATACCATCACGGGTCAAGAGTTCCATGAGCTTTCAAGGAACGTAAAGGCGTTCGAGAACATGGCCGGTTCCATCAGGGAAGTTCATATGGGGTATCCCCTTTTGAGTACCCAGGAGGACATTGAAGCGGTATCCGAAGCCGTGATGGAAAATATCCCGGAAGAAAGAAAAAAAGAGGAAGCGGTCGTTCTCCTGGGCCACGGAACCCATCATCCGGCCAATGCATTTTATGCCGCCCTGATGTTCAACCTTCAGCTCAAAGATCCCAACATTTTCGTGGGCACGGTGGAAGGCTGGCCAAAACTCGATGAAATCCAAAAGATGCTGGAAGATAAAGGGATTGAAACGGCGTACCTGATGCCGTTCATGTCCGTGGCAGGCGACCATGCCGTAAACGATATGGCCGGAAGCGGAGACGATTCCTGGCAATCCGTGCTCACGGAAGCCGGAATCAAGTGCGTGCCGATTCTCAAGGGAACGGCCGAATATGACAATATGGTATCCATCTGGGTGGACCACCTGAAGACGGCGGTGGACCATCTGGAAGACAGGTGATCTGATATTTGCGTCCGACGGTTATGTCTGTCGGACGCAAAACAACATGAGCTCGAACCAAAATGCAAAAACAGGTCTTTTGTAAATGAATCCTTCTTCCCGGAACCCCTCGCACCGGTCTTTAGCCGTTATCATAACGGTGCCGGCGGTTCTGCTCTTTGCAGTCATCGTGGTTTCCGCAGGCATGGGATATCTTGCGATTCCGTTTTCCGACGTGCTCCGGATTATTCTGGCGGAGATCTTCGGTCTTGAGGAAATGATCCGCCATCTTGATTCGTCCTGGCCGGTGGTGGTGACTGAAGTAAGGCTGCCCAGGATTCTGGCGGCTGCCGTAGTGGGGGGCGGACTTGCCGTGGCAGGAACGGTGTTCCAGGGAATTCTGCAGAACCCGCTGGCAGATCCGTATACCCTGGGTGTTTCTTCAGGCGCGGCATTCGGCGCGGCATTGGCCCTTATATTCAATCTCGGATTTTTCGGGGTGTACGGAGTGCCGGTGTTTGCCTTCGTGTTTGCCGTAATCACCTTGTTTGTTGTGATCTTTCTGGCGTCAACAGCCGGGAATCCGGACCGGTTTTCCTCCAACAATCTGATTCTTTCCGGTATTATCGTGGCCGCGATCCTGTCGGCGGGTCTCAGTTTCATCAAATATGTGGCGGACGAGCAGGTTTCGGTGATTATTTTCTGGCTCATGGGGTCCTTTGCCTCCATGACATGGGAGAAGCTTATGGTGACGGCGGTTTTTGTGGCAGCCGGCTTCTGCATCTGCCTCTTTTATTCCAGAGATCTCAACCTTATGGCGCTGGGTGGAAAAACCGCGGCCACATCCGGTGTGGACACGAAACAGATGACGCTGGTGCTGTTGGTGACCGCGTCCATGATTGCAGCCGCCTGCGTGTCGATTTCCGGGATCATCGGTTTTGTGGGGTTGCTGGTGCCGCACATGATGCGGGCGTTCACCGGGCCGGACAACCGCCGGCTTTTACCGGTCTCTCTTTTTTCCGGTGCGGTTCTCCTGGCAGGTGCGGACACGCTTACCCGGGCGGTTTTGCCAGAAGAGATCCCCATCGGCGTGCTTACCGCTTTGATCGGCGGCCCGTTTTTCTGCTGGATTTTCAGGAAACGCCAGATGGCGGGAACAGGAATGTAGAATGAGTTTTTCCCTGAAAAATCTTTGTTTTGCGTATGACGGACACCGGGTGATCGATGATGTGACGCTCTCTTTCGAGCCTGGAAAATCATACGGAATTATCGGCCCCAACGGCAGTGGAAAAAGTACGCTTTTGGACCTTATGGCGGGCCACCTTGCGCCTGATTCGGGAACGGTTTTTCTCGGGGAGAATCCCCTGGCCTTGTACAACAGAAAAGCCCTGGCGTTGAAGATCGCCATGGTGCCCCAGATGTTTTCCGTCAATTTTTCCTACACGGCACGGGAGGTGGTGATGATGGGCCGGTATCCGCATATCCCGAGATTCTCCTCCCCCACGGATGAAGATCTTGAAAAGGTGGAACAGGTAATGGAAAAAACGGGGATCAGCAAGTTTGAAAATCGGCTTGTCACCGAGGTGAGCGGCGGAGAGCGTCAGCGGATTTTTTTTGCAAGGGCGCTTGCCCAGAACGCGGAAAATCTTTTCCTTGACGAGGCCACGTCCAGTCTGGACATCAACCATGCCGTGGCAATGATGAACATTGTGACAAAAGAAGTCCGGGAACAGGGGAAAACAACGGTTTCCGTGTTCCAGGATCTCAATCTGGCAGCCATGTACTGTGAGGACCTCGTGTTCTTAAAACAGGGCCGGGCCGTTGCCAAGGGTCCTGTGGACAAGGTTCTGACGGAATCCATTGTAAGGGAGGTGTTCGGCGTGTCCTGCCATGTGGCGTATCATCCCCATGCCGGCGCTCCCCAGGTGGTGTACAGAAAGGAGATCGTATGACGCCGTATCAAAAATGGATTCAGGTAAAGAACCTGCTTTCTGTGGTATGTTTTGTGTTTTTTTTTACGATCTGTTTCGGAGCGGCTGCTGCATCTCCGGCAGATCAAAAGGGGGCAGGCGCAGAAGGGGAAAACAGAAGCAAAAGTTTCCGGAATACCGTAACGGTCACGGATGATTCCGGACAGAGGGTCACCGTGCAGACCCCTTTCAAACGCATCATTTCCCTTTACGGGGCCCATACGGAAAATCTTTTTTCACTGGGACTTGACCAGGAGATCATCGGGGTGTCAAAAAACGACCATTACCCGGAAAAAGTAAAATCAAAACAGCGGTTCTCCTACCATGACGACCCGGAAAAATTTCTGGCGGTAAAACCGGACCTGATACTGATCCGGCCCATGATTGCAAGGGGATACGGCCCCCTTGTCAGGCAGCTGGAGAGAAACGGAATCACTGTGCTCTCCTTTCAGCCGAGCACAGTGGAGAAGATGCTGGCGTACTGGGAGAAACTGGGGCATCTTACCGGGAAACTTCAGCAGGCCCGCCTGATGCAGGAGAGCTTTCAAAAGAGCGTGGATCGGTTTTTAAAGCTCACCCGGGACATCAGGGAGAAAAAGCGGGTTTATTTTGAAGCCATCCACTCGCGGATGAAGACGTTTACGCCGGGAAGCATGCCCGTGTTCGTGCTCGAGACGGCAGGGGGCGTCAACATTGCAGGGGATGCAAAACAGGTGAGAGACACCAACATCGCGTTTTACGGAAAAGAGCGCCTGTTGTCCAAAGCGGAAAAAATTGATGTGTATCTGGCCCAGACAGGGGTTATGAACCGGGTGACCAGGGAGGAGATTCTCAACGAACCCGGTTACCGGATCATCAAGGCGATAAAGGAAAACGAGGTGTACCTGGTGGAAGAAACCCTTGTGTCCCGGCCCACCCTGAGACTTGTAAAGGGGATTTACCAGGTGGGACGGATTCTGTATCCGGACCGGTTTGATGAAAAAGAGAAAATGACCGCCCGAAACGCCATCAGGGCGGGAAATGGATGGTAACATGAAAGGGATCGTGGTGGCGGCCGCCTCGAGCGGCAGCGGAAAAACAACAGTGACACTCGGTCTTCTGGCGGCTCTGAAACGGCGGGGGTGGACCATCGCTTCCTTCAAGGTGGGGCCGGATTTCATCGATCCGGGCCACCATACCCGGATCACCG
>CAYFVA010000222.1:1978-4159 GCA_964346265.1 uncultured Desulfobacterales bacterium | reverse complement strand
TAGATATATAATTTCAGTACAAGAAGCCGGGAGGCTCAAGGCAATATAAAATTTTCAATCATTAGTGCGGTGGAGGTTTGATTATGTCGAAAAAGAATGCCAAGGAAACCGTGGAACAGTTGCTCGGCATGGCAGGCATTACCATCAACGGAACGAATGAATGGGATATCCAGGTCTACAACGACAATTTTTATGATCGAGTGCTGGCGGATACCGATCTTGCCCTTGGAGAAACCTACATGGAAAACTGGTGGTCTGTCTGGTCGCTTGACAAGTTCATCGAACGGCTGGTGAGCACGGATTTTGATAAGTGTATTAAACGAAACGCGAGATTTTTACTGGATTTCGCCTCGGCAAAACTGTTGAACCGGCAGACCCGACGGCGCTCGTTGGAGGTCGGGAAAAAGCACTATGACATCGGTAACGACCTTTACCAGCGTATGCTGGACAAACGCATGCTGTACACATGCGGGTACTGGAAACATGCGGACACCCTGGACAAAGCCCAGGAGGACAAGCTTGACCTGGTATGCCGGAAGATCAACCTTCAGCCGGGTATGGAGGTGCTGGATCTGGGGTGCGGGTTCGGTTCGTTTGCCAAATTCGCCGCTGAAAATTACGGGGCAAAAGTGACCGGCTACAATATTTCCAAAGAGCAGGTCAAGCTTGCAAGAGAGATGAACAAGGGACTGGATGTCGAGTTCCGGGAGGACGACTACCGCAATGCAACAGGGAAATTTGACCGTGTTGTGTCCATCGGAATCTTCGAGCATGTGGGCCCGAAAAACCACAGGACCTATATGAAAACCGCGAACCGCTGTCTCAAGGACGACGGAATCGCATTCATCCACACCATCGGGCACAACCGGACCACCACCGTATCCAACCGGTGGGTGAACCGGTACATCTTCCCCAACGGCAAACTTCCGTCCATCGCCCAGATCGGCAAGTCAATGGAGGGGCTTTTCGTGATGGAGGACTGGCACAATTTCGGGGAAGATTACGACAAAACCCTGATGGCCTGGTATGAAAACTTCAAACACGCCTGGCCGGAACTGAAGGACCGGTACGGAGATAATTTTTACCGGATGTGGACGTTCTATCTGCTCTCGTGTGCCGGTGCGTTCCGGGCCCGAACCATCCAGCTGTGGCAAATCGTCATGACCAAGACCGGCTCCGCGCAGCCGGAATGCCGGCTGACATAAACCGATGACACGGAAAGCGTTTGACGCGGCCGTGGTGGGGGCAGGTCCCGGCGGGACATCTTGTGCCCGGGAACTTTCAGAACTCGGATTCAGAACCGTATTGCTGGACAAGGCACAGTTTCCCCGGCAGAAACTGTGCGCCGGCTGGATCACTCCCGAGGTGATGTCCGATCTCGGGTTTTCCCCGTCTGACTATCCATACGGTATCACACGGTTTGACCGGATCAATTTCCATGCAAACCGGGTGAAAATCCCGGTGAGAACCCGTCAGTATTCGATCCGGAGATATGAATTCGATCACTGGCTGTTGAGCAGGATCAAGACCCCTTTTTATCAACACACCGTCCGCCGCATCCGGGAGGAGAACGGCTTTTTTGACATTGACGGCCGATTCCGCAGCCGGTATATCATCGGCGCAGGCGGCACAAACTGCCCGGTTTACAGGCAGTTTTTCAAAAAGAAAAGCCCCCGCCGTGAAAAATCTCTCATCGTCACCATGGAAAAGGAATACCGAACCCGATTCTCTGATGAACAGTGCCATCTGTGGTTTTTCATCAACAACCTTCCCGGGTATGCATGGTATGTCCCCAAACAGAACGGATACCTGAACATCGGGATCGGGGGAAAAGCATACCGGATGAACAAAAGAGGGGATTCCATTCAACTTCATTTTAAGGCTTTCCTGGATCTTTT
Organism: uncultured Desulfobacterales bacterium; assembly: GCA_964346265.1. GTDB lineage: Bacteria > Desulfobacterota > Desulfobacteria > Desulfobacterales > Desulfobacteraceae > JAIPEK01. Next base: position 2,261 of record CAYFVA010000222.1, on the reverse strand, counting down.
GGAACAAAAGGGCATGATCGAATCCCGACCGGACAGGGCCAGGGGATATTCTTACTACCTGCGGCACCCGGATATCCGCACCCGGATCGGCAATGCATTGATCACAGGAGATGCGGCCGGGATTGCAACCAAGGATATGGGGGAAGGGATCGGGCCCGCCGTGAAAAGCGGTATTCTTGCCGCACAATCCATCGCATTGAACCGGCCGTTCACCCTTGCGCCGGTGAGCCGGTTCAGCCTCCCCCAGCTAATAAGTTCCGGACGGCTCCCCTGAAAATTCAAT
>CAYFVA010000222.1:0-1878 GCA_964346265.1 uncultured Desulfobacterales bacterium | reverse complement strand
TTTGAGAAGCTTAGCCTGCTGCTCCTTTTTTCAGCACATCCGGCATCACCACTGTGGCGATCCGGTCGTGCCGGCTTTTGGACATGGCCGGATAATGCTCCTGAAGAAATTCCACGATCTGCTTTTTGGCGCTTTTGCTCGTATTGTAGCGCTCCTTGAGGAACATCTCATTCCATACGCATACCGCTGCAGCCAGTTCTCCTGCATGGTATTTCTCCTGAGGCGTAAAAAGCCGGTCCAGCTGGTCGTAGTTCGGCGGTGCAAGGGGACTCTCCCCCAAAAGTTCCCCGGGGAGCCTGAGGTTGTGCTTTTCCGCCCATTCCAAAACAGCCGTCCTTGAAAGATACCGGCCGTTTACAACGGTGAGATTCCCTTTTTCGATCTCCTCTTCCAGCTTGTCATACAGCGTCCGGTGCTCCTTTGAGAACCCGGCGGCTGCGTCATGATCCTCCCCCGGAATCACGGGCTCTTCCCCCAAAAGAAGGTACACCGCCTCTTCTCTGGACCAGTAGTACATTTCGTTCCATCGTCTGTAATCCGGTTTTGTGTTGATCGTCATTCTCCCTCCCGTTTAAAGGTTTTCCCTGATATATGCGTTCAGCCGTTCAAGTCCTTCGCTCATGTGCCTTCTTCCGAAACCGATGCGCACATTTTCACTCTGCCACTCTTTGCCGTAGACCCTGGAGGGCAGAAGCAGCACCCCCTTGTCCGCCAGAAGGTCGGAGCAGAAACTTGAGGCCCCCTTTTTCAGTTTCAGACCCGGAAAGGCCACGGATCCGGCCCTGGGTCTTTTCCACTCGAACACGGCTTCATGGGTTTCGAAAAAATCATCCAGAAGATCCAGGTTGTCTTTGATCCGTCCGAGGTTGTCCGAGACAATGCGCTCTTTTGCCCTCAGTCCCATGAGGGCGAGGATCTCGGACGGCGCGCTGTTGCAGATGGTGGTATAATCCTTGAAACAGGCGGCTTCAGAAAGAATCTCCCTGTCGGAAGTGGCCAGCCACCCGATGCGCAGACCGGCAAGAGAGAAGCTTTTGGACATGCCGGAAAGAGAGATTCCTTTTTCATACAAATCACAGACAGCGGCATGGCGCTCTGTACCGGGATGTTCAAGGTACCGGTACATCTCGTCCGAAAAGAGATAAATTCCCCGTTCCCTGGCCAGTTCAACCACCGCCCGGAGTTCATCTTCGTCCGGATGGGCGCCGGTGGGATTGTGGGGAAAATTGATCACGATCAGTCTGGTTTTGTCACAAAGCAAATCTTTCAGTTGCTCCACGTCAAAACGGAACCCGTCCGTTCCATGCTCCGGCATCCATCTGGAAACGGTGCACCCGGTGGACTCCGCCACCTGGTAGAGGGACTGGTATGCCGGATATGTGGTGACCACATGATCTTCTTTTTCCAAAAGCGTGTTCATCAGAATAAAGATCAGCTCTTCCGGCGCGGCCACAAACACATGGTGGGCGGCCATATTCAAATAGAGACCGGCGATCTCGCGGCGCAAATCCGGATGCCCTTCCGATTCGGTGTATCCCAGGGCCAGATTTTCCCACATGCGCTTTGTCTCATCATCCGCCATTGAGACAAGTTCCTGCATGCCGAGAGGTTCACAGTCCGAACAGCACAAAAGGTGTTCCACGGAAAATTCATACGCTGCAAAGTATCGTTCCAGTTCAAAAGGGGGGATTTTCATTGTTCATTTCCGTATTTGTCCTTGGAGTGACTCCATTCGATCCGGCCGGCGCTTTCAAGTTCACGAAGCAACAACTCCGCCGCATCTGTATTCTCTTCCTCTATTTCAACGGTATGGATCACTGCATCCGTGTAATCCGATGCACAGACGGTCCCGTTCATGTCGCTGATATGGCGGAGGAA
>CAYFVA010000221.1:0-4220 GCA_964346265.1 uncultured Desulfobacterales bacterium | reverse complement strand
CCGGCCGGCCGGATTATCCAAAAATCAGAACTCTTTGAAACCACCCACCTGACCCGGCCCCTTCCGCTTCTGGAAATGAAAACCTTTTATACCCGCTTCGGGGATTGGTTTGCCGTATTTTGCACAGTTGCAATCCTGGTGTTTTTTGTGGTACAAACGGGAATTACAAATAAACGGAAATCAAAAGAAAAATAACATAAGGCGGGAGATACAGTTATGTCCACTGAACAACAGCAGACCATCAATTCTTTTTACGAAAAACTCGACAAACTCAAGGAGTATCTTTGACATACCGGTAAAGGAAAAACGGCTCAAAGAACTCGAATTCCTGTCTGCAAAGGAAAACTTCTGGGAGGATCCGGAAAAAGCCACCGAACTTCTCAAGGAGCGCACGAGGATTTCAGAACTTCTCCAAGGGTTTGAAGATCTGTACAACCGCATCGAGGATACGGAGACACTTCTGGAGCTTGCCCGGGAAGAATCAGACAAGCAGGCGGAAAAGGAAGTGGAGGCCCAGGTTTGCGCCCTGGAAAAACAGATCAAAAAATTCTCCCTCAACATGGTGCTCGACGGAGAAGATGACGGCAGGAATGCGCTTGTCTCCATCAATGCAGGGGCCGGGGGCACCGATTCCCAGGACTGGGCGGAGATGCTTCTGCGCATGTATACCCGGTGGATCGACAAAAGGGGATTTACAATGCAGATGATTGATCTGCAGCCCGGAGACGATGCCGGAATCAAAGGGGCGACTTTCAGCGTATCCGGTGAAAAAGCATACGGGTTTTTAAAAATCGAATCCGGTGTCCACCGGCTGGTTCGGATATCTCCCTTCAATGCCGGTGGAAAACGCCATACTTCGTTTTCTTCCGTCTTTGTCTCCCCGGAAATCAAGGATGAAATCAAGGTGGATGTCGAGGACAGTGATCTCAGGATTGATGTATACCGGGCGAGCGGTGCAGGCGGCCAGCACGTAAACAAAACCAGCAGTGCGGTGCGTATCACCCATCTTCCCACCGGTGTTGTCGCCCAGTGCCAGCAGGAACCCTCCCAGCACAGGAACAAAGAAATTGCCTTGAAGGTTCTGAAATCCAGACTGTATAAAATTGAAAAGGACAAACAGGACGAAAAAATGCAAAGTCTGCACGACGAGAAAGACGACATTGCATGGGGCAGCCAGATCCGGTCTTACGTACTGCATCCCTACCGAATGATCAAGGACCACCGCACCAACCTGGAAATCGGGGATGTAGACCGGGTCCTGGACGGGGATCTGGACGAATTTATCGAAGGAGTTCTTCTCTCCGGCCGCATGTGATCATGTCCACAAACCCCTTGGCCAACTCGTCGATTTCCATCTGCCCCTGCCGGAAAACCGCCTGGATAAAAATCCCCTGGATTCCGGAAAAGAAGCTGACGGCAAACGCTCTTTTGTTCACTGATTCCGGCAGAAAATCAAAGGCTTCTTCCATGGCATCGATAAACCGGTTATTTGTTGCGTGAATTTGATCTACAACTGGATCGTCCACGGAACCGAACTCCGTGGCAAAAGAGGCAAGGGCGATGATCTCGTCCGGGTCGGAATGAAATTTCTCCACAAACAGATCCACAAGACCGGCCAGGGTCTCCACCGACCCCTGCCGGTTTTGGGAAAGGTAATCGATATACCGGTCCATCCCGGTGTTGAGCCTGTCGATCACTTGGTACAGGATCTCCTTTTTGGAGGAGAAATGATGGAACAGCGCCCCGGATGTCATGCCGATATATCCGGCAACGTCCTGGACCGTGGTTTTGTGGTACCCCTGCCTTGCAAACAGATGAAGAGCCGCATCTATAATTTTCTGTTTTGTCTGCTCTGTTTTTACCTCTTTTTGGTTCATCATGCTCAAGCTTCGATTTTCAGGCGTTCCAGGGTCCTTTTTTCCGGGGTCCCGGCGGCATCCCATCCCCGGACCCAATAGTAATCCTGTCTCATGTATTCCATGTCCTCTTCGGTGAAACGATGCCCTTTGGCAGGCCCGTCCGGCAGCGCCTCTTTGACGAACCTGGAGGGGAGTTTCTCTTCCGACGGATCCATGCCTTCCCGCAGATTGAAAAGCCGGGTCAGATTCCAGATCCTCTCGCCGACCTCGTCAAAGTACGCAGCGGTTATGTTTCGGCCGGTTGCGGCATTGTAGAGCCCTGCATAGGTCTCAGGACTGATGCCGAACCCGCCGAAATCACACTTGACAAGGGTGTCCGTGCCTGCCAGGTAATTCTGCAGTGATGCCACAAGAGCTGCCTTTCCTTTTACGGTCAACGGATCCAGCTCTTTGCCCTCCCATTTCTCGCCGCCCACTTCATAGGCGATGGGAAACGCCCGCTGGTGGCAGGCCCCGCGGTCGGCCGTCATGTAGGCAAGGCCCATGCCGGCAACGCCCCTGGGGCCCCATGCCGGGGATTCCATGCCCTTAACGTGAACAGCCAGGGATTCCGCCTTGGGGCCGATCTCTTCGGCCGCCTTCCGGACACCCATGGAGAGAAGACGGCCAAGCTCTCCCTCACGAAAGGCAATGGCTTTGACCAGGTACTCGGCCGCCTCTATGCTGCCGAACTTCAGTTCGATTCCTCCGGGGGAGTCGATCAGTCCGTTTTCCGCCGCTTCCATGGCAAACCCGATCACAGACCCTGTTGACATGCTGTCCATCCCGTATGCGTCACAGAGTTTGACGAGATAGGCGACCGCCCGGATATCGGAGATATCGAGGTTCGCTCCCATGAGTCCTGCGGATTCATACTCCACCATGTCCGTTACCGTCCCCTTGTATTTGCCGGTCCGGACAGCTCCGGCCTTGCTGCAGGCTATGGGGCATCCCATGCAGGCGGACGAACCCAGCCACAGGTGTTTGGACTGTCCCCTGCCGGCCAGCCTGGACGCCTTGTCCCAGGTGCCGTACCGATAGTTTTTCCGGGGAAACAGCCCGAGTTCATTGGAAAACTCCACTGCGGAAGCGGTCCCCTCCTGCCGCAGGGCGGCCACATCCGGGCTGTTGTCCAGCTCGGACAGTGCTGCTGCGCAGTACTCTTTGAATTTTTCCGGGTTATTGAGTTTTACGGTTTGACTGCCCCGCACCGCCACCGCCTTGAGGTTCTTGGCACCCATGACAGCGCCGGAACCGCCTCTGCCGGCCTGCCGGTTGTACTCGCAGCAGACAAGGGAAAACGGAACCCGGTTTTCCCCGGCCTGGCCGATGCTGACCACCTTCAGGCTCGAATCGTTACGCTCGGATTTGATCCGGTGGTTGGCCTCCAGTGCGTCGGTTCCCCATATGTGATCGGCGTGCCGAATCTCCACCTTTTCATCATCGATAAAAAGATAGACCGGCTTTGGGGCACGGCCGCCGATTACAAGCGCATCATATCCTGCATACTTGAGCTCGGGCGCGAAACTTCCCCCGAAGTAGGAGTCGAGAAAAAGCCCGGTTAAAGGGGATTTGGTCACGAGACACCCTCGCATGGCAGGAGCGGCCGTTCCGGTCAGCGGTCCTGCCAGAAACATCAGAAGGTTTTCCTGCCCCAACGGATCAACCCCTTCCGGCAGAAGATCAACCAGCAGCCTGGCGCCAAGACCCTTGCCCCCGATAAAACGCTCTGTCATTTTGTCTGAAATTGGTATCTCTTCCGTGGTCCCGGCTGTCAAGTCCACCCGGAGAATGTTTTTCATATACGATTCATCCATTTGCGCCTCCTGTCTCAAGAAGTTCAAGCGCACCTGCGGGACAGGCGGCCACGCATTCCGGGCTGCCGTTGCAAAGATCGCATTTTACCGCCTTTTCGCTTTCCGGATCCACCTTGACCATGCCCTCGGGACAGTATTCCACGCAAAGATGACACTTAATGCATTTTTCCGGGTCGATGACCACGGCATTGTTGGCATCTCTTGAGATGGCCCCGGACGGACAGACATTCATGCAGTAGGCATTTTCGCACTGGTTGCAGAGAACCGGTTTGTGGTATAGATTTTCCCTGGTATCGATGATATCCAGCACGGCCCGTCTCGGGTTGTACCCCCCGAAAAGCCGAACCGAACAAGTCAGCTGACAGATCCTGCATCCGGTGCAGAGATCAAAATTCGCTTTTATATGCACGTATCCACTCCTTATTGGTCCTGTTTTCATTTCGTTTAATAAAATATCACATAGTATGTATTATGTAAATACAACCGGCAAATTTCTTTGAATGCA
>CAYFVA010000220.1:0-4268 GCA_964346265.1 uncultured Desulfobacterales bacterium | reverse complement strand
ATCGACTTTTCAAGCGTTAAAACGCTTGTTCTCGTGGATACACGGCAAAAGAACAGACTGAAGGATGTCACGGAGCTTTTGGACCGAAAGGATATCGAGATTCACGTATATGATCACCACCCCGCTTCAAAAGAGGATGCCAAAAGTGACTTTCAGATCACCCGGAAAACCGGGGCCACCGTTACCATACTCACGCGGATCATACGGGAAAACAACATCCGGATCACCCCGGACGAGGCCACGGTTATGGCGCTCGGCATTTATGAAGACACCGGGCTTTTCACGTACGCTTCCACCTCCGGGGAAGACTTCGGTGAAGCAGCATATCTTCTTTCCTGCGGAGCCAACCTGAATACCGTCTCAGGCCTTGTGGTAAAAGAGATACGTCCGGAACAGGTTACCTGGCTCAACGAACTGTTAAACGAGATGGTGTACCACAAAATCAACGGGTTCAACGTGTATATTTCCACGATCTCCTCCCCTGAATATATACCGGATCTGGCCTCCATTGTACAGAAAGTCGTCCGGATGGAAGATCTGGATGTCTTTTTCGCCGTTGTCCTGATGGGTAACAAAATCAGTATTATAGCCAGGAACCGGCTGGCGGAAGTGGATGTGGGACGCATTCTTTCTTCTTTCGGCGGCGGAGGGCATTCTTACGCCGCTTCCGCCAAGATTGACAACAAAACCCTTGCCCAGGTGGAGCAGCAGCTGATCAATGTCCTTTACCAGGAGATCAAGTCCAACCTGATCACCAACGAACTGATGAGTTCCCCGGCAATTACGGCGGACACCAATATGAGCTGCCGAAAGGCCGGCCGGATCATGACGCGGTACAACATCAATACGCTGCTGGTCACCGACTGGAAGACGGGACGTCCTGAAGGGTATATCTCCAGGCAGACCGTGGAGAAGGCTTTGTATCTCGATCTGGCCGATCTGCCGGTAAAGGAATACATGGATTCTGAAATCGATTCCATCATGTACAACGCATCTCTTCAGGAAATCGAATCCAAGATCATAGATAAAAAACAGCACATACTTCCGGTAGTGGATACCGAACGAGTGATCGGCGTTATCACAAGAACAGACCTTCTCAATTTTCTGGTTCAGCACAACAAAGACATCAAGCGGGTGGACCAGGGAATCAAGGCGGAGAATCAGGAAGCAAAGAAGAGAAATATCAAAAACATACTCTCCCAGCGGCTCGACACCGAAGTGAGTGAGCTTCTCACCTCCATCGGCACCGTGGGTGACAAGCTGGGCCTGAATGTTTATGTGGTCGGCGGCTTTGCGCGGGACCTTCTTTTGCAAAGGGAGGTGGAAGATATTGATATCGTTGTGGAAGGCGACGGAATCGCATTTGCAAAAGCGTATGCGGCAGAGAAAGAGTGCCGGGTTCATTCGTATAAAAAGTTCGGCACTGCAGTTCTTATTTTTCCGGATGAAAGCAAGATCGATATCGCCTCGGCAAGGCTCGAGCATTATAAAACACCGGCAGCTCTTCCCACGGTGGAGATGAGCTCCATCAAGCTTGATCTGTTCAGGAGGGACTTTACCATCAACACCCTGGCGATCTGCCTGAACCGAAAAAACTTCGGCACCATGATCGATTTTTTCGGTGCGAACCGGGACCTTAAAGACAAAACCATTCGGATCATTCACAGCTTGAGTTTTGTGGAAGATCCGACCCGCGTCTTCAGGGCCATAAAATTTGCAAACCGCTATGATTTTACCATTGGCAAGGTAACATCCAATCTGATTCAAAACGCGGTAAAGATCAATTCATTTAAAAATCTTAGCGGGCTTCGTGTTTTTTCCGAATTGAAACAGATTTTTGAGGAGGAAAATCCCATCCCCGCCATCCGGGCCCTCCAGGAATATGGTCTTGAAAAAGTCCTGCATGCACAATTGACCATTGACCAGAGAACCTACGATCTTCTGGAAGAAGTATACAAAGCCCTGTCATGGCATGATCTCCTGTACACGGATGAAAAATATCCGAGATGGTCGGTGTACTTCATGGCATTGATTTCCAAATGTCCTTACCGGATGGCAGAAGAGTTGTGTCTGTATCTCAAAATCCCGTTAAAAGAAAGAAGAATTGTGATGAACGGTCGCCTGAGAGCCAGAGAGCATCTTACCTTTCTTGAAAAATCAATACCGGAAACCAACAGCGGGCTTCATAAGCTTCTGTCCGGTTTCAGCACCGAACTCATTTTGTTCATGATTGCGTCCGCCAGGGATGAAAACGTAAAAAAAGCCATTTCTTTCTACTACTCGAAACTCAGGGACGTAAAACTGATGATAAGAGGGGAGGACCTTATGAAACTCGGATTGACACCCGGGCCTTCTTTTTCAAAGGTATTCAAAAAAGTCCATGAGGCAAAACTGGACGAAAGAGTCAAGTCCAAACAAGATGAAATCGAGTTTGCCCGGCAGTATATAAAATCCAATAAACTGGTTGATATGTGAACCGATTCTATGGTATTTGCTCTTTCATTACCACGGAAATTTTAATTGCAGACGCATTGGAGTAAGGACACCCAAATGAAAAGTGCGGATTTTTTAACCGGCATCACCACCACCGGAACCCCCCACCTCGGGAACTTCGTGGGCGCCATCAGACCTGCAGTGGAAACCAGCAAAGACAGCAGCCTCACCTCATACTACTTTCTGGCGGACTATCACTCCATCATAAAATGCCAGGATCCGGAACGGGTGAAAAGATCGACACTTGAAATCGCCGCTTCCTGGATCGCCCTGGGCCTTGATACGGGAAACTGCGTTTTTTACAGACAGTCTGATGTACCGGAGATTCTTGAACTTGCCTGGATCCTCACCTGTATTACACCGAAAGGTCTTTTGAACCGGGCGCACGCCTATAAAGCAGCAGTGGATGAAAACCGGGAGATCAATGAACAGGACCTGGACCGGAACATCACGATGGGGCTTTTCTGCTATCCGATTCTGATGGCGGCGGACATTCTCATGTTCAACGCCAAAAAGGTGCCGGTGGGCAGAGACCAGACCCAGCACCTGGAAATGACCCGGGACATCGCTTCGCGGTTCAACCATAATTATGCGGATCTTTTTCAGCTTCCCGAAGTGGTCATTGACGAATCCAGCGCGGTTCTCGCCGGACTCGACGGCAGAAAAATGAGCAAAAGTTACAATAATACCATCCCGCTTTTCGACACCTCCAAAAAACTCCGCAAATCGATCATGAAAATCAAGACCAATTCACAGGGGCCTGACGAACCCAAGGATCACGAAACCTGTACCCTGTTTTCCCTTTACAAGGCCTTTGCCGCAAAGGAAGAAGTGGAAAAAATGAAAAAGCGGTACAAGGAGGGCATTGCCTGGGGCACCATGAAACAGGAGCTTTTTGAATATATCGACAATCTTCTTGAAGAGCCGAGAAAGACCTACAATGACCTGATGGAGTCACCGGAAGAAATCCATGCCTTTCTCGGGAAAGGAAGTGAAAAAGCAAGAGCTTATGCCGCCCCGTTTCTCAAAACGATCAAGGACACCATCGGCATTCAGTCATTTGTATAAGGTTTCGATCTCCAGCTTTGTAAGATACCGCCACCGGCCCTCCTCAAGGTCGCCCAGCGGAATACCCGCCATTTTCACCCGTTTAAGAAACGTGACTTTGTTTCCGATTTTTCCCACCATTTTCCGGATCTGACGGTTCCGGCCCTGCTGCAAAACGATGAGAAATCTATTCGATCCGAGTTTCCGGGTTTCCGCTTTCCGGGTTTTCTCTCCTTCGATCACGACTCCTTCAGCCAGTTTTTTAAGCTCCCTGTCGGAGACCGGTTTGACAGTAGTAACCACGTACTCTTTTCTATGATCATGGGAAGGATGGGACAGCCGGTTGTGGAGAAATCCGTCATTGGTAAGCAGGATCAGACCCTGCGAGTCCTTGTCCAGCCGGCCCACCGGATAGATTCTTTGAGGGATATCGACAAGATCGAGCACGATTTTTTCCCCTTTGTGCGAGCAGGAAGACACATATCCTCCGGGTTTGTTCAGAGCGATATAGACTTTTTTCTCTGCATCCCGGTTTTTGACAGGGGAGTTGTCGAATAAAACGATATCTTTATCCGGATCCACCTTGACGCCCATCTCACGGACCACCTCATCGTTCAGTGTCACGCGGCCTTCACGTATATGCTGTTCAGCCGCTCTTCTCGAACATACCCCGGCATGGGCCAGAAATTTTTGAAGCCGTTCTTTTGTCATATCCACAGTATACCATA
>CAYFVA010000219.1:0-4276 GCA_964346265.1 uncultured Desulfobacterales bacterium | reverse complement strand
CGTGAGACCATTCCCTGATCTGGTCGGAAGCCGCAAGCTTTATTTGAACACCGCTATAAAGCTTGGGATCTTTGGGTTTAGCGAAGAAATCATATATAGTTTCCAATATAAACTCCTTACTTGCTTTCTTCTATAAGTTTGATATCAAGCCCCAGACTTTGAAGTTCCTTGGTGAGAACCCGGAAAGACTCCGGCATTCCCGGTTCAAGAACACTTTGCCCTTTGACGATCTTCTCGTACATCCGGGTTCTTCCCACCATATCGTCCGATTTTACGGTCAAAAATTCCTGCAGGGCGTGGGCCGAACCATAGGCTTCCATGGCCCACACTTCCATCTCCCCGAGTCTCTGGCCGCCGAACTGGGCCTTGCCGCCCAGAGGCTGCTGGGTGACCAGTGAATACGGCCCTATGGAACGGGCATGCAGCTTGTCATCCACAAGATGATGCAGTTTGAGCATGTACATGATTCCCACCGTAACGGTTTTATCAAAGGGTTCCCCTGTTCTTCCGTCATACAGAACCGCCTGGCCGGAAGTATCCAGGCCCGCAAGGGTGAGAAGTTCTTTGATTTCTTGTTCGGTGGCGCCGTCGAATACCGGTGTGGACATGTGAAATCCGTTTCGATATTTGGATGCCAGATCCAGAACATTTGTGTCGTCCATCGCTTTTACCTGGTTGACGAATTGTATTTCCGGATCATTTTTATCCTTTTTGTACGAAGAAGTGGAAAAAATCTGTTCAAATCGTTGTCGCAGCTGGTCCGTCTTCTTCTTTTCCACAAGTTCATCGATCTGCCATCCGAGTCCCTGTGCGGCCAGACCGAGATGGATTTCAAGGATCTGGCCCACATTCATCCGTGACGGAACCCCGAGCGGATTCAAAACCATATCCACGGGTCTTCCGTCTTCGAAATACGGCAGATCCTCTATGGGAAGGATTCTGGACACAACGCCCTTATTTCCGTGCCGTCCCGCCATTTTGTCACCGACAGACAGGACCCGTTCCATGGCCACATCGATTTTAATGAGCTTGAGCACCCCCGGAGGCAGGTCATCTCCTTTTTCAAAACGGCTCACCTGCCGGTTGAAGTGCTCCCTTGCTTTCGTGATCTGTTTCTGGGCGTTTTCCAGAACCGTTAAAGCCCTTTCCGTGGCAGCAGGATCCTCCACTGCGATCTCGGAAATCTCAGAGACGGAAAGCTTGGAGAACATTTCCCTTGTGACGCTGGTACCGGCTTTGGCCACCACCTTGTTCTGTTTTTTGAGATTCTCGGCGAGCTTGAGTCCGCCCAGAAGATCCGCTATTTTTTCCCTTGCGATTTCATTGATGATCGAGATTTCGTCATCCCGGTCCTTTTCAAGTCTTTCGATCTCCTGATCCTCGATCATGCGGGTCCGGTCATCTTTTTTGACCCCCCTTCTTGAAAAGACCTTGGCATCGATGACTTTCCCTTTTATACCCGGAGGCACGCGAAGGGACGTATCTTTGACATCACCGGCTTTTTCACCGAAAATCGCCCGCAGAAGTTTTTCCTCCGGAGACAGCTGGGTTTCTCCTTTCGGCGTGATTTTCCCCACCAGGATGTCCCCGGATTCCACCTCGGCCCCCAGCCGGATGATACCGCTTTCATCAAGATCATTCAGCGCCTCTTCTCCGACATTGGGAATATCCCGGGTGATCTCCTCTTTCCCCAGCTTGGTGTCCCGGGCCAGAACTTCGAATTCCTCCACATGCACGGAGGTATATACCCCGTCCCGGACAAGCCTTTCACTGACAAGAATCGAATCTTCATAATTGTACCCGTCCCAGGGCATGAACGCCACGGTCACATTCTTTCCGAGCGCCAGCTCTCCAAGCTCGGTGGAAGGTCCGTCCCCAATGACCTGACCCTTTTTCACCGATTCACCTTTCTTCACAATGGGCCTGTGATTAAAACAGGTGTTCTGGTTGGACCGGACGAATTTAATACAGTTATAAATGGAGACCGCCTCCTGAAAGGCGCCTTCCTCATTTCCAGTATTCCGGACGACAATCCGTTTGGAATCCACGTCTTCGACGACACCGTCATAATCCGCCACAATGGTAACACCGGAATCCCTTGCCACGACATCTTCTATGCCCGTCCCCACAAGCGGAGCTTCGGACTTGATCAACGGCACGGCCTGGCGCTGCATGTTTGACCCCATGAGCGCACGGTTGGCGTCATCATGCTCCAGAAAGGGGATAAGGGAAGCAGACACACTCACCAGCTGGTTCGGAGAAACATCCATATATTTGACTTCCTCCCGTTCCACCATTTCAAACTCCCCTTCGACCCGGGCACTGACCATCTCATTGACAAACCGGCCCTTCTTGTCCACAGGTGCATTGGCCTGGGCAATGGGGTGCTGTTTTTCTTCAAACGCGGAAAGCTCCTTGATGTCGGTGGTCACCGCTCCGTTCTCCGCAACCCGGAAAGGCGTTTCAATGAACCCGAAATCATTCACCTTTGCGTAGGTACAAAGAGAGACGATCAGTCCGATATTCGGTCCCTCCGGTGTTTCGATCGGGCATATCCGGCCGTAATGGGAGGGGTGTACGTCCCGCACCTCGAATCCGGCCCGCTCGCGGGTGAGACCTCCCGGCCCGAGGGCGGACAGCCGCCTTTTGTGGGTGGTTTCGGAAAGCGGATTGGTCTGGTCCATGAACTGAGACAGCTGACTTGTCCCGAAAAACTCCCTGACTACTGCGGATACCGGTTTCGGATTGACAAGATCGTGGGGCATCATGGCATCCACTTCCTGCATGCTCATCTTTTCTTTAATGGCCCTCTCCATACGCACAAGACCGATTCTGTAGTGATTTTCCAGAAGTTCCCCCACAGCCCGCACCCGCCGGTTACCGAGATGGTCGATATCGTCCACCTGTCCCTGGGTGTCCTTGAGATCAATGAGAGTGGACGCGGTCAGAAGAATATCCTCTTTTCTGAGTGTCTTGACATCGATCCTGGTATCCACGCCGAGGCGCTGGTTCATTTTGAGGCGGCCCACCTTGGAAAGATCGTAGTACGCATGCCGGAAAAACATGTGGTCGATGAACTCCTGGGCCACTTCGATGGTTGCCGGATTGCCCGGCCTCATCCGTTTGTAAATATCGATCAGGGCTTCTTCCCGGGTACCGATCTTATCAACCGCAAGGGTTTTGCGCATGGCATCCGAGGAATTGGGATTCACATACAGAATGGAAAAGGTATCCAGCCCCTTTTCCTCTATGGTTTCAAGCACGGTTTCATCAATCAGGGATCCGGCCTCGGCAATGACCTCTTCTCCCTGCTCTGATGCATACGTCTCTGCAAAACTTTTGCCGATAAGCTCTTCTTCTTTTATGGGAGTATATTCCAACCCTTCGGCCTGAAGCTGCCGCAGCGCCCTTTTGGTGAAGATTCTCCCCTTTTTCACCACCACCTCACCGCTTTCAGGGGATTTGACGTCGTAACTCGCCCGCTGCCTTCGAAGCCGTTCCGGACTGAACTGTTTAAAATACGTTCCATCCTTTTTCACCACTTCTTCTTTTTCATAAAAGAAGTTGAGTATATCCACGTTTGTATACCCCAGCGCCTTGAAAAGACTGGAAATGGGGAATTTCCTCCTTCTGTCGATCCGGATGTTCATGATGTCTTTGTTGTCGATCTCCATGTCGATCCAGGAACCCCGGACAGGTATGATTCTGGCGCTGTATATGATTTTACTGCCGGAATAACTCTTTCCCTTGTCATGATCGAAAAATACGCCTGATGATCTGTGGAGCTGACTTACCACCGCCCTCTCCGTGCCGTTAATAATAAACGTACCCTTTCGGGTCATCATCGGAATGGTACCGAAGTAAATTTCCTGCTCCTTGATGTCCCGGATGGCGGAGGCGCCCTGTTCACCTTCCTGGTCGAACACGACCAGCCGGACCTTTATGTTGACCGGGATCTCGTAGGTCATGCCTCTGCTGATGCACTCCTGCATGGAGTGCTTCACTTCACCGAACGAATAGGAGACATACTCGAGAGACGAGCTTTCTGTAAAATCTTTAATCGGAAATACAGACTTGAAAACGGCATGCAGTCCCTTATCTTCTCTTTCTTCGGCCGGGGTCCTCATTTGAAGAAAATTCTCATAGGAATTGTGCTGCATCCCGATCAGATTCGGAATATCAATTATCTTGATCTTCCTGCCAAATTCTTTTCTCATGCGCTTGTTTGTCAAAAGACTTCCGGTCATGGTATCTCCAAATATGTTTTTTTCAAACC
>CAYFVA010000218.1:0-4287 GCA_964346265.1 uncultured Desulfobacterales bacterium | reverse complement strand
CCTTGCGACCTGGGGGAACCCATCATCATCCGCTTTTTTCGCAAATGCCAGATACTTCCTGTTGGCCTGGCTCTCTCCTGCAAACGCCGCCTGCAAATTATCCATTGAACCCATTGTGCTTTCTCCTTTTTCAATTTTGTTGTATTGTGTAAACAAGACAGCAGCCGGCACATCCGTCTGCTGTCTCCGGTTTTCCTACCGGTTGCCCTCTTCTTTTTCACCACCGGCACAATCCGCACAGACACCATGCAAGATAACCTGTGAGATCCGCGCCCCTCCGAAATCCGCCCCGTGGCCGGAAAATTTCAGTTCATCCAGCTCTTTGCTGGAAAAATCCACCGTTTTTCCGCACTTTTGACATATAAAATGATGATGCGGAGTCAGGTCTGCATCGAAACGGGTGCGGTCGTACGCAGTCCCCAGTGTATTCACAAGTCCCAGATCCCGGAGAAGCCATAACGTCCGGTACACCGTGTCCAGAGAGATGGTGGGCATTCTGTCCCGAACTTTCAGAAAAACGGTTTCCGCATCCGGATGGACCGGATTCCGAACAACCTCCTTATAAATCTCCATCCGCTGATGCGTACACTTGAGACCTGCATTTCCGCAGACTGTTTTCAGACTTTCCAACCCCTGTTCGATGTCAGGATTCCCTTTCTTCATAACAAGACAACCAATTAAGAATAAATTCTTAATTAAGAATTAAACACAATTTAAAATCCTTTGTCAAGTGTATTTCAAAAAAATTGAAAAATTGACTGCTGATCGCTCTTTCCAGCCCCGAAACAATAACCTGTTACTCGTTTTTTCAGGGCGGAACGTACGATTTCGCCCGAGAACGGCTTTTAAATGGACACATACATAAAAAAAATGGTAGGATTCTTCCCGGAAAATGGGAAAACCAGAACCGGAGCTGGACGAATGAACGAAAACCGATCGTTTGAAGATACGTATTTATATTATTTGCACCGGCTGCAGAACCTGTCGTTTGAGACGGCGGCATCCGTCCCCGGGATCGAACTTACGGAAGGGATTCTGACCGTGCCTTTTCTTGGCGAAAGATATGCGGTCTCTGTCCGGGGCATCCGGGATGCGGCAGGGACAAGGCCGGATTTTGACATCTGTGTCATCCTGTGCAGGTATCTTTTGATGTGCAGACCCTCTCCTTGTAACGAGGGAGAATGGATCTCCTTTCGGGACCTGAAGGACTCCGGTCCCCTGACCGTTTACTTCGCCCATGACGTGGAATCGGCTGTCGCCTCCTGCTTCACCGGGCAAAAGCAGGATCTTGCCCGGGCGGTTACGGCCCTCGGCGGCCGGGACGCGGATATCCGGGCCGACTACGATGTTGCCTCGGAAATGGAAGCCCTTCCGAACCTTCCGGTCTGCCTGCTGTTCAATGACGCGGACGAAGAATTCGACTCATCCTGCTCGATTCTGTTCCGGCCGGACGTGGAAAGCCGGCTGGATGCGGAAACCATTGCCATTCTCGGGCGGCGTTTGTTTGTGCACCTTTCGGCAGCCGCCGGAAACGAGCACCGTGCTCAGGAGGAGCCATAGCAGCGGTTTGAAACTCCTGATTCCCTATTTCAAAAAGCACACCCCGCATATTATCGGCGGGATTCTCTGCATGATTGTGGTGGACGCTCTCCAGCTGGTCATCCCGGAAATCATCAAGCGGTCCGTGGACATGCTGGAGAGCGGAAGCCCCGATGCATCCGTATTTGCACAACAGGCGTTTCTGATCATTATTCTCGGGGCTTTGATGACGGCCATCCGTTATGCATGGCGGGTGCTGCTCATGGGAACCGCCCGCCATGTGGAAAAGGGATTGAGAGAAGATCTTTTCAATAAGATCATCCGGCTTGACCCGACCTTTTACGACAAAATCAAAACCGGCGACCTCATGGCCAGGGCCACCAGCGACATCAATCATATCCGGATGGCCTTCGGGCTGGGGATTGTCGCCATCATTGATGCATTTCTGCTCGGCGGGGCCACCATCGCGGTGATGATGTGGATGAACGTCAAGCTGACCCTGCTGGCCCTTATCCCGATGCCGTTTCTCATTATCAGTACAAAAATTCTGGGAAGAAAAATGCATGAGTACCACAACACCGCCCAGGAATCCTTTTCAGCCCTTACCGAGCTGGTGCGGGAAAGTTTTTTCGGCATCCGGGTGGTCAAGGTTTTCAATTTTGAACCCCTGGTGGGCGAAAAAGTCAGCCGGGTCGCCACTGAGTACTTTGGTCGGAACCTGAAGCGGGCGATCCTCACCTCATTTTTCAAACCCCTGATGACCTTTTTTTTCAACTCATCCACCTTTATCATTCTCTTTTACGGTGGCTATCTCGTGACCCGGGATGCTGTCTCCCCGGGGGAGCTGGTGGCGTTCATCCAGTACATGGGAGTTCTGGCATGGCCCATGATCGCCCTCGGCTGGATGACCAACCTGTTCCAGCGGGGGCTGGCATCCCTCAAACGGGTACAAAAGATCATCGAAGCAGAACCCACCGTCCGCTCTCTTGAGGATGCGCTCCCGCCGGACCTTGGGGCGGGGGACCTCGAGGTGTCCAATGTGGTATTTGCATACAATGTTGGGCCCCCGGTTCTCGATCACATTTCCATTACGATCGGAAAAGGCGAACTCATCGGTATCAGCGGGCCGCCCGGCAGCGGGAAGACCTCGCTGATCCAGCTTATCCCCAGGCTCTACGACCCCCGAAGCGGCTCCATCTCCATTGCCGGCAGAGATATTCGGCACACGGATCTGAACGCCCTGCGCGAAAGAATCGGATTCATGCAACAGGAAAGCTTCATCTTCTCCGGTTCCATACGGGAAAACATCGTCATGGGCCGGACAGTCTCCGATCAAAGACTTTCGGACATTATCCAGGCGGCCATGCTGGCCGACACCATCGATGCCATGCCGGACGGCCTTGAAACCGTGGTCGGCGAGAGGGGCGTCACCCTGTCCGGCGGCCAGAAGCAGCGGATTGCACTGGCCAGAACCCTGCTCTTGCCGAAAGACATCATTCTTCTGGATGACCCGGTCAGCCAGATGGACACGGACACGGCATCCTCTGTCATGGATGGAGTCAAGCGCCTCAGGGGGAATGCCACACTTGTGATGATCTCCCACCGGATCGCGGCCTTACCGTTCTGCGACAACATCTTTATTATGAACAAAGGAAGAATCGAAAGCCGGGGAAACCATGAAACACTGATGGAGAACAATCCGTTCTACCGCAATTCCTACACCGCACAGATGTTCGAGGACAGAGATGACACCGCAGACTGATCATGAAGAACGGGAAATCAAACTTTCCGATGTCACCCTGATCAAGGGAATATGGCCCTTTATCCGGCCCTACTTCCGGATGCTCTGCATATCGGTTCTGCTGGTTTTTCTGGTCACCTTCCTCGAGCTTCTGATTCCGATCCTCACCCAGAAAGCAATTGACGGATTCATACTTGCAGAAAGCGGTCGCGGTGCAGATCTTTTGGGAATTGAAATCGAGTCCTTCAAGCTGTTTGCCGTGATCTTTTTCGCCGCGGTTCTGGCATCGCTTGTCATCGATTTCGCCCAGACCGTTTTCATGGAATACACCGGACAGAAAATCATTCTCTATCTACGATGTTCCCTGTTCCGCCACATGTCGCTTTTGCCGGTATCCTACTTTGACGAGTTTTCATCCGGCCGCCTTGTCAGCCGGGTGGCCGGGGATGTGGAGAACATGAATGAAATGTTTTCCAGCATTCTTGTATTCGTGTTCCGGGATCTTGTTCTGATGATCGGCATTCTTGCGGTGATGTTCTCAATGAACGCAACAATGGCGCTTCATATTTCAGCGGTGGTCCCTTTTATCCTTGCCGGGATTCTCTTTTTTTCCAAAATTTCCCGGAAGGTATTCCGCACCCTCCGCCAGAAGATCGGCGAGATCAACCATGTGTTCTCCGAAACCGCCGCCGGGATTAAAATCATCCAGACCACGGCCGGAGTGGAGATGTTTTTGCGCAAATTCGGCAAAATCAACACGGACCACTTCAGGGCAGGCCTTTACCAGATCCGGATATTCGCCGTTTTCATGCCGTTCGTGGGCTTTTTGAGCACGCTGGGCACAGGGATCATCATCTGGACCGGCGGCGGCGAAGTTGTACAGGAAGAGATCACCATCGGTGTGCTGGTGGCGTTTCTCTCCTACATCAAAATGTTTTTCCGACCGGTACGGGATCTTTCCGAAAAGTTCAACCTTCTGCAGAACGCCCTTGCCTCTGGTGAGCGGA
>CAYFVA010000217.1:1210-4325 GCA_964346265.1 uncultured Desulfobacterales bacterium | reverse complement strand
TCCTTTTTCAGATCCTTTCTCAACAGCTTTCCGATGGGAGATACCGGAAGCTCGTCCCTGAATTCGATCTCTCTTGGCCGCTTGTACCCGGCCATGTTTTCCTTGCAGAAGGCCTTCATCTCGTCTTCGGTGACTTTTGCTTCCGGTTTGAGTTTGACGAACGCCTTGACCTTTTCACCGCTTTTGGTGTCAGGGACGCCGATCACCGCTGCCAGTTCCACATCCGGGTGGGTGTATAGAATATCCTCCACATCCCTTGGATAGACATTGAATCCGCCTACGATGATCATGTCCTTCTTCCGGTCGGTGATATAAATGTACCCGTCTTCGTCGATTTTGCCGATATCTCCGGTGAGAAAATAGCGATTCCCGCCGATTTCCCTGAAGACCTCCTCGTTTGCATCGGGCCGCTGCCAGTAGCCTTTCATGACCTGGGGACCGCAGACCGCCACTTCCCCTTCTTCTCCCCGGGGCATCTCGGTCAGACCGGTCTCGATATCCAGGATCTTGATGTCGGTGCCGGGCATGGGAAACCCGATGCTTCCGATTTTTCTCAGCTCTTTGGAGGTGGGGTTGGCAGTGGCCACCGGTGTGGTTTCGGTGAGTCCGTACCCTTCAAAGATCACGGCACCGGTTTTTTCCTCGAACTGGCGGCACACATCCGGAGGAAGCGGTGAACCGCCGGAAAAACAGCCCATGATCGAGGAAAGATCGTACTTGTCAATGTCCCGGTGGTTGGTGAACGCCACGAATATCGTGGGAACCGCCGGCATTATCGTTGGCTTGCACTTTTCCACGGCCTTGAGCACCTCGGTGAACGGAGGATTGCCGGCCCTTGGATCGGGGATGCAGATCAGCCGGCTTGCCGTACCCACGGCGGACAGCATGGCCACGGTGATCCCGAAACTGTGATACCATGGCAGTACCCCAAGATAGGCGTGATGCCCCCCACATCGCTGTTTCTCCGGCTTACCGCCTTCTTCGTGCACGAACATGCCGTACTCATAAAGAGCATTTACATCATAGGTGAAGTTGGTATGCACCAGCTCGGCCCCTTTGGGAACGCCGGTGGTGCCGCCGGTGTAGAGCATGGCCGCCGTGTCTTCAAACGGATGGATATCCACCTTGGGGGGTTCGGGCTTTGAAGAGGCCACGATATCGTCGAAAAAGAGATGGCCCGGATCGTGCTTTTCTGCTTTGGGTATTTTATTTAAAAGGGAGCCGAGAATTCCTTTTAATTTCGGGAGATAAGATTTGATGTTGCAGATCACCACATCCTCCACCTGCGTGTCTTTAACAGCGATCCGGATGTTTTCATAAAACTGGGGATGATCCATGCAGAACACCATTTTCGCCTCGGAATCGGCGAGCTGATGGTGAAGCTCCGGCCCGGTATAAACCGGGTTGCAGGTCACACAGGTCGCCCCGGTCTTGGTGATGCCGAAAAAAATTTCCGGATAGTGGGGCAGATTCGGAAGAATCATGGCGACCTTGTCCCCTTTTTTGATCCCTTTGTCTGCAAGGAACCGGGCAATCCGGTCAGCGGTGTCTTTGACCTTGGAATACGTGCGTTCTGCTCCGTTAAAAATCGTAAACACCTTGTCCGGGTATTCGGCCGCAGCCCGGTCCAGCATCTCAAACACCGGATAATCATAATCCGGCACGGTGGTTTTGGAAACATTCTCGGGCCAGAAGGGGGTTTTCCAGGCGGAATCGGTCATTTTTTTCCTCTCCTTTCATTCGGGTCGGGGTTATGGACTTTATGATAACTACGTTCATTTATATAATCTATTTTCATAAATTGAAACAACAGTTTTTTTCATTTTTGAAAAACGGCTTTCCGGAACCGTATGCTCCTTTTCCTGGAGATTGAGGCGGTGGATGGCTTTCCGCATGGAAAGATAGGCCTCTTTTAACCCGGCACACTCGACTTCACTGATGATCTTCTCAGATGCCAGGGTTTCCAGAAGCCGAACATTGTCGGTCCAAAGCACAAGTCCGGGATGGGAATGGCTTTCCTTTAGAACAAGATACTGCACAACAAATTCAATGTCAACGATCCCGCCTCTGCCCTGCTTGATATCAAAAAGCCCTTTCTTGACCTTCAAATGCTCTTTTCTCATCCGCTCTCTCATCTCCCGGACACTTTTCACAAGCTCGTCAGGGTCGCGTTCCCTTTGGATCATTTTCGTTCTGATCCGGTTAAAGGCGGCCTTTAGGTCCTCATCCCCGCTCAAGGGCCTGGCCCGGATCAACGCCTGCATTTCCCATATCCAGGCTTCGCTCTCCAGATATCCTTCCAACGCGTCCAAGTGGCTGACAATGGTCCCGGACTGTCCCCTGGGCCGAAGCCGCATATCCGCCCCGTACAGCTTTCCAGCAGGGGTATGCATGGTCAACGCGTTCACGATCCGCTGGCCCAGGTTTGAATAAAACACCGAACCCTCAATGGGCTTGTCTCCCCCGGTGGTTTCGCCCTGGCCGCCGGCATGGATGAAGATCAAATCGATGTCTGAGCCGTATCCCATTTCATATCCCCCGACTTTTCCGTAAGCGATAATGGCAAACCCGCAAGAGGTCGGTTCCCCTGGCACCGTTCCCGGCGGAGGCCCGTACTTTTGCGTGACGATACGCCAGGAGATCTCCAGGACCTTGTCCAGGACCGTCTCCGCAATATAGGTGAGCCGGTCGCTCACCTTCATCAAGGGATATCCGCCGCTCACATCCGCGGCAGCCACTTTCAGGGTCTGGGTCTGCTTGAACACGCACAGATTCTCCAGCTGCATCTCGTAATCAACTTCGGGAATGGTGGCCATCCGCTTTTCTAAGTCTTCTTTAAGATCCTTCTTTTCCGGGGGGTGGTAAAGGGTGGAAGGATCCAGAAGTTCGTCCAGAAGGGCCGGATGCCTGGAAAGAAAGGAAATGATCCACGGGCTCTTGAGGGCCAGCGAGACCAGGGTGTCCAGAGCCCCCTTGTTCTCCAGGAGAAGGGAGATATAGCAGGTGCGCCGCTGAATGGTCACCACAAGGTCCACCAGCCTGGAAAGCACCCGGCCCGGATCACTGCTTTCCCCGGCTTTCCGGATGAGCAGGGGCACAAGCCGGTTCAGCCGCC